>JBGGNG010000187.1:0-25753 GCA_041287635.1 Actinomycetota bacterium
GGCCGATGTCTTCGATCAGGAAGCGCGTGTCCAGGATGAGGTACTCGGCGTTGGCGCTCTCGCGCATCACCAGCAGTCCTACCCGACGTGCCAGCGACGCAAACGTCCGATGGGGTCTCGAAAGGAGGTGACGTGGCTGTCGCCCCGCGGGCGCCGAGGCGGGTTCCGTCAGGAACGTCCGCGCACGGCTCCCCACACGAGGAGCACGAGCACGGCGCCCACGATCGAGCCGACGATGCCGCTCGGACGCAGGGCGAGACCGTCGTCGGAGAGCAGGCTCCCGAGCAGCCCGCCCACGAACGAGCCGACCAGGCCGGCGATGAGCGCCTCCGCCCAGTTCCGGTTCCCGTGGCCGGTCCGACCCAGGATCAGCTGCGCGATCCAGCCGACGGCCATCCCGAAGACGATCAAACCCAGGATCAGCATGTGCGCTCCTCGCTCCGTCACCGCGGTCGGTGAGGTCGCCGCAGTCTACGGAACGGATCGGTTGGCTCCCTCGCTCGTCGGGGCGGGACGCGTCACGTACGCTGCCGTCCCGATGGACGACATCACGATCCGCTCGATCGAGCTCGACGAGCTCGACGCGTTCCTGCAGGTGGTGGAGCGCGCGTTCCACGGTCGCTGGGTGCCCGAGGACGCCGAGGCCGATCGCATCATCGCCGAGCCCGACCGCTGGTTCGTGGCGACCGACGGCGACGAGATCGTCGGCACCGCCGGAGCCTGCACGACCGAGCTCACCGTGCCCGGGGGATCCCTGCCCGCGCCAGGCGTCACCGCCGTCGGCGTGCTGCCGTCGCACCGACGCCGGGGCATCAACACGCGCCTGATGGCGGCGATCCTCGACCAGGCCGCCGAGCGACGCGAGGCCCTCGCCTATCTCTGGGCGTCGGAGACCGCGATCTACGGCCGCTTCGGCTACGGCATGGCCTCGCTCTGCACCCTGCTCGAGATGTCGGCCGACCGTTCGGCGTTCGTTCCCGACGTGCACATCGGTGGACGCGTGCGGGTGCTGCCTCGCGACGAGGCCCTCCCGCGCATGCGGCCCGTCTACGACGCGCTCGCCTCGACACGGCCGGGCATGATCGCCGTCGACGACCGCTGGTGGAAGGCGTTGTGGCTCGAGCGCCAGAGAGACCAGGAGCACCCGCGCTTCTACGCCGTGCACGAGCGAGTCGACGGCACCGTGGGTGGTTACGCGGTCTACACGGTCAAGCACGATTGGAGCCGCAACGTGCCGTCGAACGAGCTCACGGTGCGCGATCTGGTCGCGATCGATCCCGACGCGACCGCTGCGCTGTGGCGCTTCCTATTCGACGTCGACCTCGTCGCTACGGTGAAGGCGGAGGACCGGCCGATCGACGAGGAGCTGCTGTGGCTCGTCGCCGAGCCGCGGCGGCTGAACGCGGTGGTCCAGGACGGGCTGTTCGTGCGGGTGCTCGACGTGGAGCGCGCCCTCAGCGGTCGTCGGTACTCCGACGACGGCCGGCTCGTGCTCGAGATCGACGATGCGTTCCGCCCCGCGACGTCCGGCTGCTACGAGCTCGTGGTCGAGGCAGGAGTCGGCATGTGCCGGCGCACCGATGCCGACCCCGACCTCTCGTGCAGCGTGGCCGCCCTCGGGGCCGCGTACCTCGCCGGCAGCTCGTTCCGCCAGCTGGGCCGGGCTCACCAGATGGACGAGCGCACGCCGGGCGCGCTTGCGCGGGCCGACGCGATGTTCGCGTGGGACCCCTCCCCCTGGTTCGCGTTCGTGTACTGAGGACCCTCCCGGCGCGGTCGTGGCAGACTGTCCCCCGTGAGCGACGAGGAGCTCCTCGCCAAGGCGGAAGCGGCCCTGACCGAGATCAAGATGAGCCAGGGACTGTCCGACCACCACGCGTCCGTGCTGGCCGCGCTGCGCATCCGGCTCACCGGCAGCGCGGGCGAGTCGCTCGACGAGCTGCTCGCGGCGGCGGGCGACATCGGGCCCGACGACCGCCTCCAGGAGGAGATCGAGAAGGCCCAGGCCGCGAAGGCGCGCAAGCCCTCGCTCGACGACCTGCTCACGCAGGAGAAGCCGAAGCGGGACTGGCCAGGCTGATCTCCGTCAGGCACGGCGCCGCGCCGTTCGATTCCTAGGACTTGCGAAGGGTCAAACTCCGAGACGTTCGGCCGATGTCCCGGTCCCCCATATGTCCTACGGTCGGGGGTGTGCAGACAACCACTTCCCAGCCGATAGTGCTGCCCCGCCCAGCCGACCCCCGCCGAGTCCTCTGCACGGAGTGCGAGCACACGGAGTTCGTCCACGGCGACTTCGAGGATCGCCGTTGTCTCTACTCCGAGTGCGCCTGCAGTGGATTCACACTGGCTGCCCGGCATGCCTCCGAGGCGTCGTAGCTCGGTCGGATATCACCGCGGTTCGTAGGCCGGAGCCACCGCCACCATGGCCTCGGCCGGCGTGTCCGTGATGTTGCGCAGCTCGTAGGACGTGCCCTCGGGCACGTAGAAGCCGTCGTCGGCATGCAGCTCGAACCACCGCTGTCCCGCGGCGTTGGGTGCCTCGGTCAGCAGCACGTTCACCGGCCCGGACAGCACGTGCATCGCGGCGTCGCCCCCATGACGACGGACGTCGGTGTGCCCGCCCGGCCGCAGGACGACCCGCTCGGCGGTCAGGTGCTCGGTACTGACGTACGTCCGCACCAGCGCGCCGGTCCCCTCGAGGCGATCGAGCACGTCCCGGTCGCCCAGGACATGCAGCCGGGCCTCGGTCGCGCGCTCAGTCGCAGCCATCGGCCAGCGGCCGACGTATCGGTCGTCACGATAGCGCACCTCACTCAGCAGCTCCTTCGAGCGGGCGTATGCGCTGGAGGCCCCCGTCGCGGGCGGAGGCGCGAAGAACTCCAGCACCCGCAGCTGCTCCTCGCCGAAGCTCATCGCGTGATGCCACGTATCGCGCCGGAAGAAGACCGACTCGCCACGGTCGACGCGTCGGACCTCCCCGTGCTCAGGATCCGTGATCACCATCGTGCCCGACAGCACGTACAGCAATTCGTCGGCCGCGAACACCGTGCGGAACTGATCGGAGTGCGTGAATCGAGCGCCCGGCGACAGCGCGAAGACCAAGTGGTGGATCTTGTCGCTCGAGACGTAGATCCAGTCAGGTACTCGACCGGCCTCGTCGTCTCCCCAGAGGTGGAGCCGGGCGCTCGCATACGGGATCGCGGTCGCCTCGTCGAAGGTCGGGCGCGGCGACGACGCGGGAGCGGCGACCGGGACACCCTCACTTGTAGGTCGTCCTGCCTGCCGGCCTCGCTCGGCGTCGGCCCGTTCCCTCGTCGCCATGTCGCGCGAGTATACGCAGCCTCGAACCCCTGGGGAAGACCGGTACTAAGACCGGTCCCTACGCACTTCGAACGAGCCGGGCGGTATCACTGCGAGTCGGCGGTGAGCTTCGTGCGGAAGCGGTAGCGGTCACCGCGGTACACGATCCGGGAGGTCTCGATCGGGTGGCCGAGACCGTCGAAGGTCGTCTGCCGTGACACGAGCACGGGGGCGTCCTCGTCGAGATCGAGCAGTGGCGCGATCACGCGCCCTGCGGAGATGGCTTCGAGCGTGCAGTCCGCGAGCACCGGCGCGATGCGGGCTTTCGTCCGCAGGATTTCGTAGATCGAAGCCTCAGTGTAGTCGGCCTCGGCCAGCGCCGGGCAGAGGGCGAGCGGGATCAGGCAGTGATGGACCGCGACCGGGACCCCGTCGAGCAGGCGGACGCGTTCGAGCTCGAGGACCGAGGCACCCGGCGCGACCTGCAGGCTCTCGGCCTCGTCCATCGTGGCATCTCGGACCTCGTGGCAGAGCAGGCGAGCCGTCGGCTCGAGCCCGCGGGCCCGCGCAAGCGTCGTGAAGCTCTGCAGCGCGTTGGGTGGCTCGCTCAGATGCCCGTCGGAGACGAACCATCCCTTCCCGGGGGATGCCTCGATCAGACCGTCGTCGACCAGCGCGGCGAGCGCCCGGCGTGCCGTCACCCTGCTGATGTCGAAGCGCTCGCAGAGTTGGCGCTCCGAGGGGAGCTGTTGCCCCGGCGCGAGTCGTCCCGCGGCGATGTGTTCCGCGATCGCCAACTGCACCTGCTGGTAGAGCGGGATGTCCTTGCGTTCCGGGTCGAGGACCAGGGTGAACGATGCCGCCATGGGCCTCATCCTCGGCCCCCCGCCGAGGCCATGTCAACGACTGGTCCTATGCTGGTCTCATGTCCGGCATGCGCCTCACGGTGACCGATCGGGGCGCTGATTTCGACGCGACCGGCGCCGCGGTGATCGCCGACGCGATCGGGGTCGCTCCCGGCACGGCCCTCGTGGTGGCGACCGGACGCACGCCGATGGGCTCCTACGCGCGCCTGGCCCACGACCTGCCTGCCCGATCGGCGTCGAGCCTCCGCGTGTTTCAGCTCGACGAGTACGTCGGGGTGGCGCCGGACGACCTGCGCTCGCTCGCTGCGTGGACCCGACGGAGCTTCGTGGATCCGCTCGGCGTCGATCCCGACTCGGTCGTGTGGCTCGACGGACTCGCGGACGACCTGGTGGCGGCGTGCCAGGAGTACGACGACGCCGTCGCGGCGGTCGGCGGACTCGATCTCGCCGTGCTCGGCCTCGGCCCCAACGGTCACCTGGGCTTCAACGAACCCCCGTCGGACCCGTCCTCGCGCACGAGGGAGGTCCCGCTGTCCGAAGCCAGCCTCACGTCGAACGCGGCCTACGCACCAGGGCTTCCCGTGCCCCGGACCGCGTTGACGGCGGGCCTCGACGTGCTGCTCGCGGCTCGGCGGGTGGTGCTGCTCGTCTCGGGCAGCGGCAAGGGCGAGATCGTCCACCGTGCGCTCGAGGGACCGGTGACGCCCGAGGTCCCCGCCTCGTTCCTGCAGCAGCACCCGGAGCTCATGATCGTGGTCGATCGAGACGCCTGGGAGACGTGACCCGGCGCCCGACGGATTCCGGCGGCTCGATCACTGCAGCGCCGCCAGCAGCGTCGTGGAGCCGATCATCATCGCGACGCCTACCCACTGATGCCGATGAAGTCGTTCGTGGAGCACGACCGCACCGAGCACCACGGCGACGGTCGAGAACTGCGCCGCCACGACCGCGACGATCGCGACCGGCCCGAGGTCGAGCGCCGTCGTGAACGCCGCGAAGCCGACCGTCTCGATCGCGGCCGCGCGCAGCACGAGTCCGAAGTCGGCGCGCGCCAGCCCGAGTGGCGCCTTCGAGAACGGCGCGGCCGCCCACAGCACGAGGAGGCCGGTGAGGCGGTAGGCGGCCACCGACCACACGGGGCCGATCCGTTCGCTCGAGGCGGCCAACGTGACGGTGTACACGCCCAGGAGCACGGCGCCGAGGACGGCCCAGGCGACCCCTTCGGCTCGTCCACCGCCGCGGACGTAGGTCGCGACCACCACGCCGACGATCCCGAGCGCCAAGCCCACCATGACGAGCGGCGAGAATCGCTCCCCCAGGAGGAGGATCGCAGCGAGCGCCGCGAACCCCCCACTCGTCGCGACGGTGGGCGACACGATCGTGAGCTGACCGATGCTCAGTGCCCGGAAGTACGCGAGGGTACCCCCGAGCGCGAAGAGGGCGGGCGCCACCGCATACGGCAGGTCCCGACTCGAGGGAACGGGCCCGGTGGCGAGCGCGACCGGCAGGATCATCACGGTGCCGAAGACCATCAGCCACCTCGCGAGCCCGAGCGGTTTCAGCCGCCTGGCGCCGCGAAGCATCAGCAGTTCGGCGACACCCCAGGCGAGCGCCGTCACGAGCGCGAGCGCGACGGACATCGGCTCAACCTGCCGAGCGGTGCTCGCCACCGTCGACCAGCACGGTCGCGCCGTTGACCCACGACGCCACCGGGGAGGCGAGGAACGTGACGACGGCCGCCACTTCCTCCGGAGTGCCCATGCGGCCGCCCGGGATGCGATCGACGTGGGAGCTGAACCCCTCGGGGTCCTCGAGGCGAACCCGATCCCACCATCCGCCTTCGAAGAGGATCGCCCCCGGACAGACCGCGTTCACGCGGATGCCGCGTGGACCGTAGGCGACGGCCGCATTCTTCGTCCACGCGAGCAGCGCCGCCTTCATCACCGAGTATGCGTGGTGCGGCGTCGCCCCGGACATGCCGTCGATCGAGCCGAGGCAGACCATCGAGAAGGGACTCTCGGGTTGGGAGTCGAGGACCGCCGATGCGAGACGAACCGACTGCATCAGGTCGACGGCGAACGAAGCCGCGAACTCGGCCTCGGAGGCACCCGCGGCGTTCGCGGTGGCGTTGGCCACCACGATGTCGATCCCTCCGGCCGCCTCGAGGGTCCCCTCCACCAGCGCGCGCACGGCATCGGGATCGCCGACGTCGGCCTGGACCGCTCGAACCCGATCGGATCCCAGCGCCGTCCGTGTCCGCTCCAAGCGATCGAGGGACCGTGCGCAGATCGTGACGCTCGCCCCCTCGTCGAGGAACGAGCGGGCGATCGCCGAGCCGATCCCTCTGCTGCCTCCCGTGACGACGACACGGGATCGAGCGAGCCCGAGATCCACGTCAGTCGGCGCCCGGGTCGCGGGGCAACAGCCTGCACGCTTCGGGCTCCCAGGTCAGCTCGACGGTGGCGCCGATCGCGAACGCCTCCCCGCCGGACACCTCGGCCTTGAGCGGCTCCGGCACATCCTCGACCGTCACGCGATACGAGTGTCCCGTGCCGCGGAACGAGAGGTCCTGCACCACGCCTCGCAGCGAGCCGTCGCCGGACGGGGGCCGAACCCGCACCACCTCCGGCCGCAGCACGAGCCACGCCGGCCCGGAGATGTCGACGCTCGGCGCCGGGAAGCGGTGTGCACCGACCGCGACCTCCGCGGGTTCTGCGCCGCCTTCCGACACCTCGACGGGGATCACGTTCGCATCTCCGACGAACCGGGCCACGAACGGCGACGCCGGCCGGCGATAGACGTCGTTGGGCGAGCCGATCTGCTCGATGCGGCCGTGGTTGAAGACCACGATGCGATCCGACAGGGCCAGCGCCTCACGTTGGTCGTGCGTGACGTAGATGAACGTACCGCCGATCTCGCGGTGCAGCCTGCGAAGCTCGGACTCCATCTCGAGGCGGATCTTCAGGTCGAGCGCCGACAGCGGTTCGTCCAGCAGCAGCACCTGCGGACGGTTCACGATCGCCCGCGCGAGCGCCACCCGTTGCATCTGCCCGCCCGAGAGCTCGTGGCTCCGCCGATGCTGGAACCCGTCCAGTTGCACCAATGCCAGCGCTTCGCCCACCACCCGGTCGATCTCGGCCTTCGACAACCCGTCGATGCGCGGACCGAACGCCACGTTCGCGGCGACGTCGAGGTGGGGGAAGAGCGCAGGTCGCTGGAAGACCATGTTGACCGGCCGGCGGTGCGGAGGCGCCGCCGTCACGTCGTCGCCCCCGAGCAGCACGCGGCCCTCCGAGGGCCGTTCGAAGCCGGCCACGATGCGGAGCAAGGTCGTCTTGCCGCACCCCGAGGGCCCGAGCAGGGTCACGAACTCGCCGTCGGCGACATCGAGCGTGACCGCTTCCAGGGCGGTGACATCGCTGAACCGCTTGACGACGTCGACCAGCCGAACCCGCGGCGCCGACCCCTGCGATCCGGTCACCGCGACCCACTCCCGAGCGCCTCGGGCTCGATCGACAGGCCACGGCTCCTCGCGCCGCGCACCGTCAGCAGGAATGCGAACGCGAAGAGAGCGAGCGTGATCATGAGCAACAGGCTCGAGATCGCGTTCACCGACGGATCCACCGTGCGCCGCAACGTGGAGAAGATGAACAGCGGCAGGGTGGAGTCGGGTCCGATCACGAAGAACGTGATGATGAACTCGTCGAAGCTGAGGGCGAACGCGAGACACGAGGCCGAGACGAGGACCGGCCAGACCTGCGGCAGGGTGACCCGCCGGAACACCAGCCACCCGTTCCCCCCGAGGTCCGCGCCGGCTTCCTCGAGCGCCGGGTCCAGCCGTTGGAGCGCCGCCACCGCGATCAGCAGGTAGTAGGGCGTCACGTAGACGAGATGGGCGATCGCGACGGTCGCGAGGGAGAGCGTCACCTCGACCCTCGCGAACAGGACCAGCAGGGAGAGCCCCAGGAACAGCCCCGGCAGGGTCAACGGCAGGAACAGCAACACAGCGATCGGGGTCCTCCACCTGGTCGAGGCCCTCGTCAGGCCGTACGCCGCGAGGGTACCGAGCACCAAGGTCACCAGAGCCACCACGAGGCCGACGAACGCGCTGTTCGTCACCGCGCTGCGGAACTCCGGCGACTCAGCGATCTGGCGGTACCACCGCATCGAGAACCCCGCGAAGGGGAACGTGAGGCTCCCGGTCGAGTTGAACGAGAAGAGCACGACGAGGCCGAGGGGTACGAACAGGAACAGCAGCGCCGCGATCGTGATCGAGGTGGGGATCGGCGCGCGCTGGCGATGTTCCATCAGCTCTCCAGCCTGATGTCGTGCAGCCGCAGCCGGCGTAGCGCGAACGATCCGATCGCGTAGACCGCGACGAAGGCCAGCAGCATGAGGAACGACGTCGCCGCCGCGAGCGGCCAGTTGCCGACGGCGATGAAGTTCTGCTGGATCTGGACCCCGAGCGTGACGCCGTCCTTCCCGCCGAGGAACTGGGGCGTCACGTAGTCGGCGGACGACAGGATGAAGACGAACACGAACGCGCTGAACGCTGGCGCCGCCATGATCGGCAGGAGCACGCGCCGCCATAGCAGCGACGCGTTGGCTCCGAGGTCGCGCGCCGACTCGAGCAGGCCCTCGCTGACCGGACCCATGCCCGCGAAGAGCACGAGCACCACGTAGGGCAGGAAGATGTGCACGAGCGCCACCACGACCGCGAAGCGGCTGTAGAGCAGGAACCCGAGGGGCTCATCGATCAGTCCGGTCCGCTCCAGGGCGGAGTTGATCAGCCCGCGGCTGCCCAGCACGGTGCGCCAGGCGTAGATGCGCACGAGGTAGCTCGCGAACATCGAGGCCGTGATCAGGAACAGCACCGCGAGCCGGGACCGGCGGGCGACGAAGCGCAGCCAGTAGGCGATCGGCAAACCGACGATCACCGTGGTCGAGGCGGTCAGCAGTCCCACCACGAGCGAGTTCCTGGCGAGGGTGCGGTTGAGGGATGAGGTCAGCGCGTCGGCGTACGCCTCGAGCGTGAACGGCAGCCCGACGGCGTACAGCTCGTTCGTGAGGAAGCTGTAGACGAGGAAGACGAGCAACGGCGCGGCGAAGAACGCGAGTAACCACGCCACCGCCGGCAGGGTGGCGATGAGGGGCTTGGCGCGCCGACGTTCCGCCCTCTCCGTCGTCCGGGTGGGCGCCTCCGCCAGGCTCGCCATGGAGAGGCCCGCGACCGCCCGCTAGGCCCCGGCCTTGATCTCCTGGAACGCCTCGTTCCACTCGGGGAACGTGACGAACTCGTCGGACTCCGTCGGCGCGTTGATCGCCAAGGGCGCCAGCTCGAGCAGTCCGTCGAGGTCTTCGTACGGATACAGGGCCGCGGTCGCCTTGTTGAGCATCGACACCGACGCCTCGACCGTGACGCCTCCCACGAGGTACTCGGCGGCCTCCGCGTTCACGGTGGGATCGAGCGCCTGGTTCATCCATGCCAGCGCGGCGTCGGGGTTCACAGCCGTCGGCGGGATCGCGTACGAGTCGCAGAAGCTGTGGCTGCCCTCCTCCGGGATGTTCGTCTCGATCGTGTCGACGCCCTGGTCGGCCGCGAACGTGTTCATCGCCGCCCATCCATGGAAGCAGGCCACCGCGTCTCCCGACACGAGCTTCGACGTCATGTCGCCGAACGACGGCGAGACGCCCCGACCCTGCGCCACGAACTGCGACATCAGGTCCACGATGTCGCCGAGCTGATCCTTCGGAACCTCGTTGGACTTCAGGTCGAGGATCTTGCAGCAGAGGTTGAAGTTGCCTGCGGGGTCGTCGACGGTCGCCACCTTGCCGGAGAGACTGGGATCGAGGAGGTCGTACCAGGAGCTCATCTCGTCGACCTCGGCCGCGTTGTAGGTCAGTCCGATCGATCCCCACGTCCACGGCACGCCGATGCGCTCGCCTTCTGGATTGATCCAGAAGTTCTCGACGTCGGATGCCCAGAACGGGAAGAGCCCGGAGAGGTTAGGGAGCTTGCTCTCGTCGAGCGGGGTGAGGATGCCGAGCTCGGTGTAGAGCGGCATGTACCCCTGGTAGTAGGTGATGATGTCGTAGCCGGCTGCGGCGCCACCGCCCTTGATCTTGGCCTGGATCTCGTCGTGGTTCGCGATGTAGGTGGGGTTGACCGTGATGCCCTGGTCCTTGCGCCAGGCTTCCATCGAGTCCACCGGGATGTCGTATCCCTCCCAGGAGAGGAAATTCATGTCGCCGGTTGCGTCGGGCGCCTCGGGGGACGCGCCACCACCCGTCGCCGACGGCGAGGCAGCGGTGTCATCGTCGCCTCCGCACGCGGCCAGGATCGAGGGCGTGGCCCCGATCGTGATCACCGCGACGCCCGTCCTCCGCAAGAAGTCCCGCCGTGCGACGCCGAGGCGTCCCGCACTCCGAGTCATGCTCCGTCCCCCTTCTGCCCCACCCGACCGCGACCTCGAAGGGCCCCCGATCGGGTTCCTCACCGGGTTGATACCGGTATCGATACCGCTGGGGCGTGATGCTAAGCTGCCGCCCCCATGGATGCAAGGCAAGCCGCGCGAGGGTCGACCCCCGAGCGTGAGGATGCGCGGCGAGCGGGCGTCGGGGTCGGATTCATCGGAGCGGGCAACGTGCTCCCGGCCTACCTGCAGGTCCTCGACCGTCTCGTGACCCGAGGGCTCGCGTGGGAGGGCCCGGTCTACGGACGCGACGTCGACGACTGGGCCGCGATCCGCCGACGGCGTCCCAATGCCCACCTCGTTGCGACCGCCGACGAGGTATGGGCGTCCGACGTCGACATCGTGGTCGTGATCACACCCGCCCCCACGCACGCCGAGCTCGCGCTCGAAGCGCTGCGCCACGGCAAGCACGTCGTCTGCGAGAAGCCGGTGGGGATGCATCGCGAAGAAGCCGGGTCGGTGTTCGAGCTCGCCGCCCGATCCGGCTTGTCCGTGCTCGCGGCCCCGTTCGTTCACCTGTCGCCCACCTTCCGCGAACTCTGGACGCGGGTCAGCTGCGGCGAGATCGGCACTGTGCACAGCGCTCGGGCCATGTACGGGAACATGGGCGTGACCTGGGCCGCCTGGTTCCACGACGCCGGTGTGGGCCCGATCGCGGAGCTCGGCGTCTACAACCTGAAGAGCCTGGCGGCGCTGCTCGGGCCGGTTCGAGAGGTCTTCGCCGCGGACGCGCTCGCGATCCCCGTGCGGGAGGCGGGCGGACAGCGTATCGACCGTCCCGACGCCGACGTGGTGCACGCCGTGCTGCGCCACGAACGCGGCGCGCTGTCGTCGGTGATGGCTAGCCAGGCCGTGCAGCGCTACCGCAGGCCGGGGCTCGAGCTCTACGGCACCGAGGGCACGGCGAACCTGCTCGGCGACGACTGGGATCCGCGCGGCCTGGAGATCTGGCGTCCTGCCGAAGGCGCATGGCGGTGCTCGGACGCAGTCGATCCGACGTGGCTGTGGGCCGATGGGCTGCGAGAAATGGTCGCGGCGATCACGGACGACCGCCAGCCCCTCGCCGAACCGCAACTCGACCTGCATCTGGTCGATGTGATCGACGCCGCCCGCGAGTCGGCCCGAACCGGTGCGCCGGTCGCGGTCTCGTCAACGTTCCCCGAGATCGACCTCACCGTCGACCTCGACCCAACGCGTGCCACCGTGCACGACCACACCCGCCCGCCGGAGGATCAGTGACGGATATCGTCCGCGCGATCCGCGACCTGATACGACACTGAGCCGAAAGGAACGGAGTTGCTGGTCTATCTCGAGTTCATCAGCCGGCGTCCGGGCGTCGGCCTGCACGAGTTCCATGCCGTGGTCGGCGGCGGCCAGAGCGGTTGGGCGGGCGACTACGGTGACGACATCGCCGTCCTCAACGTCGGTCGGTCCTGGCGCATCGGCCCCGAGCCCGAGTACCTGTGCGCGTGGTACACGCCGACCGCGAGCGTGGATCGACTCGACGAGTGGGAGCGGGTCTTCCGATCCGGCGACGCCGACGCCTACGAGGAGCCGTTCCGGCTCGCGGCGCGCATCGACGCGGCGGGGTGCTACGAGCCGCTGCTCGAGCCGGTCGTCGGCAGCAAGGGCAAGTACTACGCGGAATGGTTCGATATCGCCGACGGCGCGGGGCACGACGAGGTGCGCAGCTGGTACGAGGAGCGCCGGGCGGCCCATGCCGACCTCGACCTCAACCTGCTGATCGACCGGATCGGGCTGCTCGGCCCGGACCCGCGAGGGCTGGCGGTGTGGGGCATCGGGTCGTGGGGCGCGGCGGACACCGTCGCCCGTGAGACCGTCGCACAGGACTCCCCGATCAGACCGGTGACCGCCTCCTTCTATGCGGACTTCGGCGAGGAGCAGCTCTAATGGTGCGGCCGTGACGATCTCGCTCGGGGTCGACACGCTCTGCTGGCACATGCCGCTGGAGGCCGGAGTCATCTCGGTCGAGGAGGTTCTGCGCGACGCCGCCTCGCTCGGCGCGCCGGTCGTCGCCCTCAACCTGCACCACACGCGGGAACGGTCGGTGGATGCGCACCGGGCTGTGGCGACCATGGCCGGAGACCTCGGGCTGCGGGTGCTGGCCCAAGGCGACTTCCTCGGGTCGCCCCGGCTCGGTGACGAACCGTCCGTCGGCGTGGATCGCATCCGGGGGTGGCTCGAGCGTGCGAGTGCGCTGGGGAGCCCCACGCTGCGACTGGCCTCGGGCTTCTATCGAGCGGAGCTCGCCGCGCGACCGGACCTGATCGAGGCGGAGCGCCGCTACGTGACCGAGGTGTTGGCCGGCGCGCGCGACGACGCCGAGGCGGCGGGCGTGCGGCTCGTGATGGAGAATCACTCCGACTTCCTCGTCACGGAGTACGAGGAGATCGTGCGCGAGATGGGGACCGACCACGTCGGGGTCTTCCTCGACCTGATCAACCCGATCATGACCTTCGACGACCCCTTCCGGGCGATCGAGGTGTTGGCTCCCCTCGCGCGCAACGGTCACGTGCGGGATTTCGAGCTCATCTCCGTGCAGCAGCCCGATCGCTATCACCGGCGCGGGTTCGACGTGCGCTACCGGTATCCGGGCGAGGGGGTCGCCCCCCTGGCGGCGCTCGTCGACGCGTTGACCGCGACGGTGGGTGATCGTCCGTACGATCTGCTGATCGAGGGCCTCGACAGCACCGCCGACACGCTGGACCAGCACGATCGGCTCGCGACGTGCATGCCGCTCGTTCGCGACCTGCTCGACCGGGCGGCGGTCGCATGAGGGCCGTCGTGTTCACCGGTGCGGGTGGGAACGAGGTGGTCGCGGTCTCGGAGCGACCGGACCCGGTCATCGGACCCGATGACGTGCTCGTGGCCGTCGAGGTCGCCGGCATGAATCCCGCCGACCTCCAACAGCGGGGGGGCCGCTACCCCGCCCCTCCCGGGGTCGTGCCGGACGTGCCGGGGCTCGAGGTCGCCGGCTCGGTCGTGACGGTCGGCGAGCGCGTCACGGCCTGGGCGACGGGCGACCGTGTCTTCGGCTTGGTGGGCGGCGGAGGGCTCGCCTCGCGGGTCGCGGTGCACGAACGCTGCGTGACGCGGATCCCCGACCGCCTCGACCCCGAGGGCGCCGCCGCCGTGCCGGAGGCCTTCATCACGGCGCACGACGCCCTGCGGCAGGGCGGGCTCCGCGCGGGCGAGACCGTGCTCGTGCACGGCGCGACCGGCGCGGTCGGCACGGCGGCTGTCGCGATCGCACACGCGAGCGGCGCGCGGGTGCTGGCGCCGGCCCGGACCCCCGAGGCGGCCGAGGCCCTGGCGTCGCTCGGCGCTGAACCGGTCGACGCCCACCGCGAGGCGATCGCGGCGGCGGCCGGCGCTCGCGGGGTCGATCTGGCGGTGGAGCTCGTCGGCGGCGACCACGTCGCCATCGCGCTGGATGTGCTCGCGGTCGGGGGGCGCGTCGTGGTCGTCAGCGTCGCCGCCGGCTCGACGGTCGAGGTCGACCTGCTGCGGCTGATGGTGCGGCGGGCGACGCTGCGAGGCACGGTGCTGCGCGCCCGCCCGATCGACGAGAAGGCGGCCGCCGTGCAGGCGTTCGCCCGGGAGGTGGTGCCGATGCTCGCCGACAGACGCATCGCCCCGTCGATCGACAGCGTGTTCGGCGAGGACGAGGTGCATGCCGCATTCGACCGGCTCGCGGCACGCGGCAAGCGCGGGAAGGTCATGGTGCGTTTCACGTGAGCGGTCGACTGGACGGACGCATCACTCTCGTCACGGGAGCCGGCGTCGGCATCGGGCGCGCGACGGCCGTGCGGCTGGCCGGGGACGGCGCGACGGTCATCGTCACCTCGCGAACCCTCCAGCACGCGGAAGCCACGTGCGCGGAGATCGCCGCGACGGGGCCGGCGCGCGCCGAAGCGATCGAGCTCGACGTGACCGACTCCCGTCGGATCGAGGAGGTCGTGCGCGACATCGCGGACCGCCACGGCCGGATCGACGTGCTCGTGGCGAACGCCGGCGTCGAGCTGCCGCATGCGCCGTCGGTCGAGGCCACCACCGACGACGAGTGGGATCGGGTGTTCGCCGTCAACGCCCGAGGGGTGTTCGCCGTCTGCCGGGCGGTTCTGCCGGTGATGCCCGACGGCGGCGCGATCGTCACGGTCGGCTCGATGAACGCGTTCATCGCCTGGCCGAACGACGCCGCCTACACGGCGACGAAGGGCGCCGTGCTGCAGTTCACCCGGGCGCTTGCGTTGGAGACCGCCGAGCGGAACATCCGCGCGAACTGCGTGTGCCCCGGCGTGATCGACACCCCGCTGACGCGATCGTTCCTGCAGGGAGACGACGCGGCCGCGCTCGAGCGGGAATTCGCCGAGGTCGCCCCCCTCGGGCGCATGGGCACGCCGGACGAGGTCGCGAACTGCATCGCGTTCCTCGCCAGCGACGAGGCGTCGTTCGTGACCGGCTCCGCGATGCTCGTCGACGGCGGCACGACCGCCCGCTGACGATCGAGACACCGGCCGGGGGGCCCGTTCAGACGCCGCCGACCGCGTCGATGGCCAGCAGTCCCGCACCCACGACGCCCTCGCGCCCGCCGAGCGCCGCCGGCACGATCGGCACCTGCACGACGTGCTCGGCCCAGACGTGCTCGCGCGCCGAGGCGATCACCGTCGGCCAGTAGGCGCCGCCCGCCGTGCCGAGACCACCACCGATCACCACGATCTCGGGGTCGACGACGTTCACGAGCAGGGCGACGTAGCCGCCGAGCATCTCCGCGCCGCGCTGCACGATGCGTCCCGCCGTGGCATCGCCCGACTCCGCGAGCGCCAGGAGCTCTTCGCCGGACGCGATCTCGCGTCCGCTCGCCTCGTCGTACCTGGCCACCAGCGCCGGGCCCGACGCGACGTGCTCGAGTGAGGCCGACCGGAACGATCGACCGCAATGCGGACAGTCGACCGGTAGCTCGGCGCTCCCCAACAGTTGGGCGGCGCCGTGTGCGCCCGCGTAGGGCGTCCCATCGAGGACGAGGCAGGCGCTGATCCCCGTCCCGACGCTCACATACCCGACCGGGGACCGGCCACGGCCCGCACCGACGCGGGCCTCGGCCAGCGCGGCCGCCCGGACATCCGCCTCGATCGAGACCGGCGCGATCGGCCCGAGCGCGTCGACGATCTGCCGCCGGGTCCAGGCGACGGACACGTGGCTTCGAAGTTCCAGGTCGCGATCGAGCACCTCAGGGAGCGCGACCCCGATCGCCACCGGCGCCGCATCGGCGGCCAGCTCGCGGCAACGCTGCTCGATCGCCGCCAGCAATCCGTCGGAGTCGCCGGCGTCCCGGTTCGCGATCCGATCGGACCGGCCGATGGAGCCATCGGCCTCGACGAGCGCGAGTGCCGTCTTGGTCCCCCCGACGTCGATCCCGATCGCGGCCGCCGTCACGTGCCCGAGAACTCCTCCGGCGTCGGCTCGCCGAGGTAGGCCGGGGCGACCCCGAAGGTGAACATCGCGGCCCGCTCGGTCTGGTTGGAGAGCACGTACGGGGCGCCGGCCGGCACGTAGAAGCCGTCACCCGCGCGCATGTGGAACCACCCGTTCCCGGGTCCTGGAACCTCCAGCTCGGGCAGCCACAGGCTGACCTTCCCCTCGAGCACGTAGCCGGCGAGGTCGCCCGCGTGTCGGCGCCGATCGCTGCGCTGCCCTGCGCGCAGCTCGACCCGCCCCGACGTCAGCTGTTCGGTGCTCCGCCACAAGCCCACCAGGATCGGATGTTCCTCACCCTCCATGCGCCACATCACGTCGGAGGTCCGCAGCACCTGCATCGTGTGGCTCGCCGCGGCCCCGGCCCGCCCCTCGGGCCATCGCTCGAGCCACTCGTCCGTCACGTAGGTCACACGGTCGAGGTAGGGCCGGGTCTTCGCGTAGGGCTGCGACGAGCCCGTCGACGGCGGCGGGGCGAAGTACTGGAGCACGTCGAGCATCTGGTCGCCCTGGCTGAACCCGTGATGCCACGTGTCCCGGCCGAACGCGACCGCCTCGCCTGCCTCGACGACGTGCACCTCACCAGTCTGGGGGTTGGCGAGCACGAGCCTGCCACCGAGCACGTGGTAGATCTCGTCGGCACCCATATCGGTCCGATGCGTCGCGGAGTGGGTGAACCGGGCCCCCGGCGGCATCGTGAACCGCATCTGCTGGATCCGCTCGCTCGAGACGAAGATCTCGTCGTTCACGTGGCCGGACTCGTCGTCGCCCCAGAGCTTCAGCACTGCGTCCGCCGCCGGGATCGCGCCGGGCTCGCGCATCACGAGCCGTGAGGGGTGCGAGACGCTCATGCGAACCTCGGCGGGAACTCGAAGCTCGTCCGAAGCTCCTGAGTCCGGCCGGTCTCGGCAGCCTCGTACGCGCCCTCGATGATCTCGATCACGTGGCGGGCGTGCTCGGCCGACATCGGTGTGTGCCGGCCCGTGCGGACGAGCTCGGCGACCTGCATGATGTCCTCGAAGACCGCCGACTCGGGGATCTCCCGGTGCGATCCGACGACGTTCGGCAGC
This sequence comes from Actinomycetota bacterium, assembly GCA_041287635.1. Classification (GTDB taxonomy): domain Bacteria; phylum Actinomycetota; class UBA4738; order UBA4738; family HRBIN12; genus JAOUEA01. The sequence goes on from JBGGNG010000187.1 coordinate 17,206, forward strand.
ACCCGCATCTGCGTTTCCCAATCCCAGGTCGGCGCTCCGAGCGTCTCCTCCCGTCCGGGGAAGTCGAACGGCTCGCCGTTCAGGAGGAGCCCCTTGATCTCACCCTCGGTCCCGAAGTAGAGGCCGGCGCCGAAGTCCTCGATCAGCATGCCGGCGACCGTGCCGTGCACGACGGCGTGCGCCCCGCCCTGGTAACCGAGCAAGAGCATCGTGTTGTCGTCGGCCTGCGCCTCGATCGAGCTGCCGAGGAACTCCCGGCGGTCCACCACCGTGCCCGAGAGCGCGGTCACGCGCATGGCCGGTCCGAGGACGCTCGTCAGCTGATGCAGCGCGTACACCGCCGCGTCGTACATCGGCCCACCCCCGGGCATCCGGAAGTACCAGCTCGGGTCGATCGGGGTCCCTCCGGGCGCGGCGTTGCGGGCCTCGGCCTCCTCCTCCTCGTGGAAGCGGCCGAGCGAGGTACCGCAGACCGCCCACGCCAGGTCGCCGATCGCCCCTTCCCCGATCAGCTCACGGATCCTGGTGACCTGAGGCCGCAGCACCTCGCCGGGCGACGCCGAGATATGCAACCCGGCCGCGGCGGCGGTCGCGATCAGGTCGTCGGCCTCGGCCACCGAGGTCGTCATCGTCTTGTTCGCGTGCACGTGCTTGCCGGCCTCGAGCGCCTGCTTGCTCTGCTCGTAGTGCAGTCCGATCGGGGTCGCGATCGTCACCATGTCGACGTCGGGGTCGGCGAGCAGGTCCTCGTAGCGCTCGTACCACGTCGGGATGCCGTAGCGCTCGGCCGAGGCCTCCGCCCGTCCGGGGGCGAGGTCGCAGACGGCGTGCAGGCGCACCCGGTCGGTGATGTCGTCCTGGCTGAGATGAGGCAGGATCCCCCGCTGGGAGATCATGCCCGCCCCCACGACGCCGATGCCAACGGTGTCCGCCATCGATCAGCCTCCAGATGTGTGAGTGTGTGCCGGTGCCGTGACGGTCGTCTCGAGGGTCGCGACGACCCCTTCACGCGAGGATCGATCCGCCTGCTCGAGGATCTCGAGCACGTGGATCGCGTGGGCAGCCGACAGGACGGGCGGTGTCCCCGACGCGATGCAGTCGATCAAGTGCTCCACACCGAGCAGGTGGTCGGGGCCTTCCGCACGGCCCGTCCGGGGGACCTCGATCGCCGCCCACGTGCCGTCCGGGGCGAGCACCTCCACCGGTGACGAGACGTCCAGCCAGCTGAACGCGATCGTGCCGTCGGTGCCCATCAGCTCCACCTCGGCCGACCGCGTGCCGTGCGACGTGTAGTTCGCCTCGATCGTCGCGATCCTCGCCTCGCCGAGATCGAGCAGCGCCGTCCAAGCATCGTCGACCGCGATGTCGACCCGCGTCCCCACCGCCTGCCCGTCGGGCACGGTGAACCCCTCGCCGACGCGGGCACTCATCGCGACCACCCGCTGCGCGGGTCCGACCAGGCCCGTGATCGCGTGCAGCGGATATACCCCCAGATCCACCAGGGGTCCGCCGCCGGGTGAGAAGTACGGGGTCGGATCGGAGCCGAACCCCGGCCACGGCGGGACGGCGCCCATCGCGACCCCCCGAACGGTGTGGACGGACCCGATCCGCCCCTCCGCGAGGAGCCGCTGCACGAGGCGGACCTGCGGGAACAGCATCACGGACGGCGCCGCGACCAACACGAGACCCCGCTCTGCCGACGTCCGTTCGAGTCGTCGGCCCTCGGCCACCGACCCCGCCAGCGGCTTCTCGCTGTAGACGTGCACGCCCGCCTCCAGCGCCATCAGCGTCGTCTCGAAGTGGGACTGGATCGGTGTGAGGTTCACCAGCGCGTCGACCCGGGCTTCCTGGAGCATCGTCGCCTCATCGGTGAACCACGGGGCGCCGTGCTGGTCGGCGACCGCGCGAGCCCGCGCCTCGGTGCGCCCACAGACCGCCACGATCTCGGCGCGGTCCGCGATGCGACCGAACTCCGGCAGGTAATCGCGTTGCGCGACGTCGCCAGGCCCGAGGATCGCGAGGCGGAGCCGATCTCCCATGCTTCCTCCTGCTCAGGTGGGCCGAACGTTCAGCCGGGCGCGGAACCGGTGGCGATCGCCCCGGTAGGCGATCCGGCTCGCTTCGAGCGGCCACCCGTGCTGGTCGAACGTCGTCTGGGTGGTCACGAGCACGGGCCAGGACCGCGGGAGGTCGAGCACGCGAGCGAGCTCGTCGCCGGCCTCGACGGCCTCCACGGTGGTCTCGGCGAAGGTCGGCACCAGCCCCCCGTGTTCGCGGAGCACCTTGTAGAGCGAGGCCGTCGAGAAGTCGGTCTCCGCCACGGCCGGGCACCGCGCAAGCGGCACGAGGCTGCGGTCGAGAGCGACGGGCAAGCCGTCGAGGAGCCGGATGCGTTCCAGGTGCACCAGCTCTGCGCCAGGGGCCACGCCCAGGGCCTCGGCCTCGTCCATCGTGGCGGCGCGCACCGCGTGCTCCCGCACGATCGCCGTCGGCTCGAGTCCTCGTTCCCGCGCCATCGTGGTGAAGCTGAGCAAGACGTTCGGCGGTTCATCGAGCGATGCGGCCGTGACGACCCAGCCTCGCCCCGGGTCCGGCTCGAGCAGCCCCTCCTCCACGAGCGCGGCCAGCGCGCGCCGCACCGTGACCCGGCTGACCCCGAACATCTCGCAGAGCCGACGCTCCGAGGGGAGCCACTGCCCGGGGCCCCACGTGCCCTCGGCGATCCGCTCGGCGATCGCCTCGCAGAGCTGTCGGTACAGGGGTCCGCCGGCGGTGACCGTGTCGAGAGGACGTCTGGCGAGCGCCGGCATGGGCGCGAGACTAGGGCCGCCTCGGCGCGCGGTCAAACCAGCGGTATCCAACTGGTCTTGCTTCGGCACCCTCGCAAGGTCCCTCGTTCCGTGCGGTCCTCACTAGGATGCGCACATGGCGCAGAGACACGGCACCGGACGGGTGGCCCTCGTGACGGGCGCCGGCCGCGGGATCGGCCGGGCGACCGCCCTGATGCTCTCGGGCCGAGGGGATCGGGTGATGGGGGTCGCGAGGAGTGAGGATGAGCTCTCCGCCCTCGCTCGGGAGGCCCCGATCGAGACCTTCGCGGGGTCCGTGGCCACGCAGGAGGGGTGCGAACGCATCGTCGAGGAGACGCGTGCGCGTCTCGGGCCGATCGCCGTCCTCGTGAGCAACGCCGGGATCGGCAGCTACCACGAGCGGGTGATCTGGGAACAGGACCCCGAGGTCTGGCGGGACTCCCTCGCGGTCAACCTCGATGCCGCGTTCCACCTGATCCGCCTCTGCGCGCCGGACATGATCGGCGCGGGATGGGGCCGGATCGTGATCGTGAGCTCCACCGCCGGCCAGGTCGGCGGATCGGCCTCGTCTGCCTACACGGCGGCAAAGCACGGGGTCATCGGGCTGATGCGGTCGGCCGCGCAGGACCTGATCCCTCACGGGGTCACGTGCAACGCCGTCTGCCCCGGATGGGTGAAGACGGCGATGGCCGAGGCCGACGCGGAGACCGAGGCGCGGGCGACGGGGCTGACGGCCGACGAGGTCTGGGAAGCGCACGCGCGTTCCTACGCGGCGGGGCGCGTGATGCACCCCGAGGAGATCGCCGACGTGATCGGATACCTGACGTCCGACGGAGCGACCGCCCTGAACGGGGAGGCGATCACGGTGGCGCTCGGCGGCCTCTGGTAGTCACCGGATCGCCGAGGAACGGCTCGCGTCAACGAGCGTGCACGATGCGTGCCAGCTCGCTGACCGTGCCGGCGGGATCCGCCGAGCCCCAGACGTTCCTGCCGAACGCCACGCCGCTCGCCCCGCTGCGCATCGCAACGTCGACGGCACCGAACAACGAGTCCCGGTCGGAGGTGAGCTCGCCCCCGGCGAGGATGACCGGCACCCCGAACGCCGCAGCGTCCGAGACGGCGTCGGGGGGCGTCGGCATCGAGGTCTTCACGACGTGGGCGCCCAGCTCCACCCCGGTGCGGGTGGCGGCGGCGATCGCGACCGGATCGTACGGGTCGGGGAACCGCGCGCTCTCGACCGGCATGATCTCGCACACGTACGGCAGGCCCGCTCGATCGGACGCCGCCGCGACCTGCCCGGCCGTGCGCAGCGCGTCCAGCTCGAAGTCCGCGCCGAGCTGCACGAACGTGAGCACGGCGGCCGCGCCGACGCGCCGGGCATCGTCGACCGTGTACGCCGCCACGTACTCGGTGAGCGGGTAGTCGCCGCCGACGGTGACCGTGGCCATGTCGAGCTTGGGGATCGAGGCGGCGCCGCCGAATGCATCGGGCACGTCGCGCACTGTCCCGTAGGCGGCGATGATCGCGTCCGCCCCGGCGCCGACCACCGCTCGGATCGTGCTCGCCCGGTTCTCGAGCCCCGCGCAGGGCCATGAGTACAACGGGTGGTCGACCGCGACGACGACGGTGCGCCCATCGGCGGCGAGCGGCGCGCTCACGCCGACGCCCCCGGAGATGTGACGAACACGGTCTTGAGCACGCGGAACGCCGAGCGCCCGATCAGGGCTGCCTCCAGATCGTCGAACGAGCATCGGGAGGTGACGAGCCGCTCCAGCGGCAGCTCCCCCGAGCCGAGGATCCCCGCGGCGTCGTCGTAGCGCTCCCGCCGCTGGTTCGGCGGCGTTCCGATCCACTCGCTCCCGACGAGGGAGATCTCGCGGTAGTGCAGGTCGTTCACGTCGACCGGCACCACCGGGCGGTCGCCGAATCCGGCGAAGAGCACGACCCGTCCGCCCGTCGCACACGCCGCGACCGCGGGGGCGACGAGATCCGGGTCTCCGGCGCACACGATCACCGCGTCGGCGCCCCCACCCTCACGCACGACGTCGACCCAGCCCTCGGGGTCGAGATCCTCGGCGGCGCCGAAGGCCCGAGCCAGCTCGCGCCGGTCGGCGTGCGGCTCCACCGCCACCACATGGGCGCCGGCCCGGGCAGAGACGGCGATCATCTGCAGCCCCATCGACCCGGCCGCGACGACGACCACGCGCTGACCGTCCCGCACCCGGGCCTGGTCGTGCACCGCGTGCAGGCAGTCGGCGAGCGGCTCCAGGAACACCGCCCGTTCGACGGGAACCTCGTCGGGCAGCCGGGTCGGCCCGCACGACCACGGCCCGGGCTGCACGGCGATCGTCGTGAACTCGGCGTAGCCGCCGTAGGTGTCGCCGTAGACACGATCATCGATCGACCACCCCGACACCCCGGGGCCGACCGCCTCGACGCGACCCACCCACTCGTGGCCGGGGTTGAACGGATACGTGCCGTCGTTCACCCCCACCCGGTACTTGCGGGCGTCCGTCGCGCAGACGCCGTTAGCCTCGATGCGCACGAGCAGCTCGCCGGCGGCGGGCGCCGGCACTTCGAGCTCGTCGATCCGGAGGTCCTCGAGGCCGTGCAGACGGGCCGCACGCATGGTGGCGCCGCTCACACCGCCGCTCCGTCGTCGGCGAGCGCGCGCAGTCGGTGCATCCGATCGGCGAGGGCCTCGTACATGCCGTGGTAGACGGCGGCGAGCTCGTGCCACCGCGCGCGAGCGTTCGCCTCGGGCTCGACGGTGCGCCCAGCCGGCGGTGGTAGCGGCTCCCCGATCGCGGCGAACCCGGCGCGTGCGGCGGCGGCGGCATCGGGGAGGTCGACCGCCGTGAGCGGCTCGTCGAGTGCGTCGGCGGTCGCCTGCACCCAGGCCGCATCGCGCACACCGCCACCGGCGACGGTCAATGGAGCCCCGCCACGCACGGGCTCGAGCCGGTCGGCCAGATCCAGGGTGGAGAGGACGACGCCGTCGAGCACGCCTCGGTAGATCTGCGCGAGCGTGGTGCTCGTCGTCAGGCCGATCATCGCCCCGCTCGCCGCGGGGTCCCACACCGGCGCGCGCTCACCGTCGAGGTACGGCAGGACGAGCACGCCGCCGCCGCCGGGCCCTATCGTGCCGGCCTCCGCGACGATCCGCTCCCGATCGGACTCGGCGGCGAGCGACGCCGCCCAGCCGAGGGCTCGTCCTGCCGTGGACGTCCAGCCTCCGACGAACCAGCCGGGTCCGACGTGGGGGCTCGATCGCAACCCGTCCGGCGCATCCGGCTCCTGTCGCACGACCCCCACGATGACCGTGCTCCCCAGCAGGATCGCGGCCGAGCCCGGCTCGGTGACCCCGATTCCGGCGAGGTCGACGAACGTGTCGTAGGTGCCGACGGCGACGGGGACCCCCGGTGCCAGGCCCAGCCGCTCGCCGAGCGCCGGGGTGAGCTCGCCGGCGACCTCGAAGGGCTCGCGCGCATCGGGCACCGCGATCCTCGCCGGTTCCCCCTCGACGACGTGGTCGGCGGCGGTGATGCGGTCCATCACGGGATGTCCCACCAGGGTCCCCACGAGGAACCCGGCGACGTCGACCACCCATGCCGCTCGCGACACGAGGTCGGTGGGTAGGATCTCGACCCACGCCGGCACGGGGTCGATCGGGAACAGCGGCGACGCCGCCAGCGGCCGGAGTTCGGCGTCGATCACCACCGGCGCGGGCCCGAGGGCCCCGATGCCGATCGCATCGACCTCGGTTCGACCCGCGGCGCGCAACGCGGATCGAGCCGCCGAGAGGGATTCTTCCAGCCATGAACCGGCGTCGTGATGGGTGCCCTTCGGCGTGCGGCGGAGATCCCGACAGGGCGCGCGGCCGGATCCGAGCACCTCGCCGTCAGAGGTCATCACGACGGCCCTCGCGCCGCTGCTGCCCTGGTCGATGCCGAGCACCACACGCGTCGCCGCCACGCGCCGAACACTACCGATTTTCGTCACGCCGAAGGCATACCGGTTCGATACCGGTAGCTCTCGATCCTCTGACTCCGCGTTACGGGACCAGGCCGAACACGGTGCTGGCCGCGCCCGACCCGTTCCGGTTCATCGGACCGCCGATCACGATCCAGCCCCCGGTCGAGGGCATCGCGCCGAGGTTCGTGAGGTTCTCGAGCGTGAACCGGTGCCGGTTCAGCGTGAGGTAGGACTCCCAGTAGTTCGCATCGGCCGACGGGTCGGGACCGAACGTGTCCGTGCCGAGCGCACCGCGCTTGGCGAGCACGCCGGTCTCGATCAGCCATCGCACGGCCCCCTTCGAGAAGCCTGGTTGGCTGTACTTCGCGCCTGGCTGGCCGCAGTTGTAGAAGGTCGGCTCGTCCTTGGCGAGCGTCGGACCCCAGAACGCGTCGCATCCGGTCCACAGCAGCACCGCGGCGCCCGACGGCATCTCGCCGTGCCCGGTCTCCCAGTCCTGCAGGTCGGTCTTCGTGACGACGTGGTTCGCATCGGCGGCGACGGCGTCGCGCACGTCGACGACGACCGCCGGCAACACGTAGTCGGCCGCGTCGAGATCTTCGGCGCACGGCTTCCCGTCTCGGAAGTGGCACGGGGCGCTGTAGTGCGTGCCGGTGTGCTCGCCCTCACGCACGTACTGCATATAGAAGCCATCGTCCTCGACGGTCGCGACCGTCGTGAGCGTGAACGCGGGGTCGCCGGGGAACAGCGGCGTACGAGCCGGCGCGTTCACGTGGCTGAGGCTCACGACCTCGCTGAAGCCCGGCAACGTGGTGGAGTCGTCACCCCCCCGACGGGCGCCCGCCTGTCCGACGACGTAGCCACCGGCGACGAGCGCGACGGCGGCGAGCAGAGCGACCAACTTCATGCGCATGCCAGACCTCCCTCGATCGATGCGTGCATCGTCGGGCAGGATGCGCGCGTGGCGCAACTCCGAGTCGACCGCGCCCGACTAGGAAGTCGGCTGTGACTCGACCGTCCGCGAACCCTACCCCCCGGTTCCACCACACCCGAAAGAAGATCCTCATGACCCCTGGTCGGGGCCGAGTTGACTGGGTTGCCGTTCCGCGCTACACCTCGCTTGAACACGCCTTCCGGCGAGGAGAGGTCGACATGCGGCCACGACGGCACGGCCACCAAGTTCGTCTCATGCTCGTGGTCGCCCTGGTTGTCGGCGCCACCCTGGGTGTTGCTTCGAGCGCAGGCGCGAAGATCGTCGGACAGCGCGTCGCCGGGGACCTGCGCCAGGCGGTCGCCTTCACGTTCGACGATCGTGATCGGCTCTGGGTCGTCGAGAAGCAGGTCGGCTCGATCTATGTGCAGAAGCTCGGGAGCCGACAGCGCCACCGTTTCTTCCGGATCCCCGACGTCTACGGGAAGGGCGGGCAGGGGCTCCTCGGCATCACCTTGCACCCGAACTTCCCCGACGCGCCATGGGTGTACGCGTTCGCCACGCGTCTCGTCGGCGGCAACGTCGTTGATCAGTTGGTGCGCATCAAGTCGGTCGACGGCAAAGGCAAGCGCATGCAGATCCTCCAGTCGTCCGATGCCGGCTCCTCCCACATGCATTCCGGTGGTCGCATCATGTTCGGGCCGGACGGGATGCTCTACGTCTACATCGGCGACGCGACGACCGCTGCGAAGGCACAGCAGCTGCGATCACCACGCGGCAAGATCCTTCGGTTGACCCCGTGGGGGGGCATCCCCGACGACAATCCGATCAA
>JBGGNG010000188.1:0-3311 GCA_041287635.1 Actinomycetota bacterium
GACGGCAACCACGACCTCATGCTCGAGTTCCTGAACGCCAAGAATGGCGCAGAATGGGCTTCGGTGCCGGTGGTGGCGGTCTACACCAAGGATCTCCAGGAGCTCCACCGCTACATGGAGTACCCGGCCATCTACCACAAGGATCCGGTGCGCGCCCACCAGCAGGCCGCGCGCGGGGCCGAGACGGAGGAGCAGGGGCGGGACCGCGGGATGCGGGAGTTCGCGGCCATGCAGGCCGGCCCGTTCTTCGACCTCTGGGCGGCCGCGTGCGTGGACGAGATCCTGGCCGCGCTCTACGAGAAGCGGATCCTCGCGACGACGTCAGCCGGCTGAGCGGAAGGAGCGCCGGGTTGTGGGTGTCCGGTGAGCTTGCTACCATGGGCCCGTGATGAATCGAGTGTGGGCGCTGGTCGCCATACTGTTCCTGTGTGATCTGGCCATGCCCCTGTCGCCGGGGGCGTTCCAATTCGACCCCGGACAATCTCTCGAGATTGCACGGCGTGTGTCGATTCAGACCGCCTCTGTCCAGCTGCCTGCGGCCCCCCATCGGTTCCCGGCCATCGCGCAGGCGGCTCCGATGCCGCGTGCGGCGGCGCTGCGCCGAGCGGCCACGTCTCCTCGCACCTTTGTCCCCTTCCGGAATCCGCAGGACGAATCCGAAGCGCTGACTTCCGAAGCTGACCCGCCGCTTCCCGCCTAGCGGCTGGCCGCTTCTGCTCCGGTGTAGTCCAGCGGCAGAAGTCCGCCGTCTGGAGCCCGTGACCTTCCTGACCCGACTGCTGAGCCGAGGTGAATAGGGGTGGACAATCTTGCTCTGATCCTCACGTTGGCCGCCGGATTCATCGGAGCGCTGACCTTCGGCTACGTCACCCACCGCCTCGGCTGGTCTCCCATTGTCGGATACCTGCTGGCCGGCGTTCTCGTCGGGCCGTACACCCCCGGGTTCGTGGCCGACAAGCACCTCGCCGATCAGCTGGCGGAAGTGGGCGTGATCTTGCTGATGTTCGGCGTCGGTCTGCACTTTCACCTGAAGGACCTGCTCGCGGTACGAACCGTCGCGATCGCGGGCGCGATCTGCCAGAGCACGGTCGCGACCCTGCTGGGAGCGGCGGCGGCGATCGCATTCGGCTGGAGCTGGTCGGCGGGAATCGTCTTCGGGTTGGCGCTCTCGGTCGCGAGTACCGTCGTGCTCACGCGCGTGCTCGTCGATAACGACGCCCTGCTGAGTCCGACGGGACGCATCGCGATCGGCTGGCTGGTGGTGGAGGACATCTTCACCGTGCTGGTCCTGGTGCTCCTCCCCGTGGTCTCCGTCGCTTCGGGCGCAGATCACACTGCGAGCGTGCCGATCGCAGTCGCTTCGGCCATCCTGAAGCTGGCGGCGTTCGTCGCCTTCACCCTGGTTGCGGGCGGCCGCGTCATTCCCTGGTTCCTGAACAAGATCGCCGAGACGCACTCCCGGGAGCTCTTCACGTTGAGCGTGCTCGCGATCGCCCTGGGCATCGCCGTCGCGTCCACGTATTTCTTTGGCGTGTCGATGGCCCTGGGCGCGTTCCTGGCCGGCATGGTCGTCGGACAGTCCGAGTTCAGCGCCCGGGCCGGGGCGGAGGCACTCCCGATGCGGGACGCCTTCGCGGTGATGTTCTTCCTTTCGGTGGGAATGCTGTTGGATCCGTGGCAGATCATGACCGCGCCCTTGCTGATTCTCGCCACCCTCTCGATCGTCATGATCGGCAAGCCGCTCGCCGCGATGATCATCGTCGCGCTGCTCGGATACCGCTCTCGCATCGGGCTGGGAGTGGCCATCGCGCTCGCCCAGATCGGTGAGTTCTCCTTCCTCTTGGCCGTCCTGGGCAAGGAGCTTGGAGTTCTCCCGGATGCGGTGATCAATCCTATTGTCACCGCCGCCATCGTGTCCATCATGCTCAACCCGATCCTGTATCGGAGTCTCGGCTCGATGGAGGCATTCCTGGCGCGACACCCGAGGCTGTGGCGCCTGCTCAACCGAGGCGCGCATGCCGAGACCTCGACGGCCGCGACCGAGACCCACCCGACACCGGCCTACCAAGCCGTCGTGGTCGGCCACGGCCCGATCGGGCAAACGATAGCCAGGCTCTTGCGAGAGCGGGGAATCGAGCCAACCATCATCGAGATGAATATCGAGACCTTTCGCAGCCTTCGCGCTCAAGGCCAGCGCGCGGTTTACGGCGACGCGAATCAAACGAACGTCCTCGAGCAGGCCGGCGTCGCCAGTGCCCAGACCATCATCCTGAGTGCGTCGGGATCCGCGGGGGCCGCCGAGGTCATCCGGGCCGCGCGCCGGATCAATCCCAGGATCCACGTCGTCGCGCGAGCCGACTACTTGGGCCAGTCAGCGTCCTTGCTCGAGGTTGGCGCCAACGAGGTCGTCTCGGGAGAAGGGGAAGTCGTGCTGGCGATGACCGACAGCATTCTGCGACGGCTTGGAGCGACTCCCGATCAGCTGGACGAGGAACGGGCGCGGATCCGAGCCGAGCTGTTTCACCGAGGAGGGGCCCATGGTTAGGCAGATCGCGCCGGTGATGATACGAGACATCATGACGACCCGGCCACGGACCGTCACGCCCAAGACATCCGTGCGCACTCTTCAACACCTGTTCCTCTCGTACGGGTTCAACGCCTTTCCGGTCGTCGATGAGGCAGACGCCCTGCTCGGCATCGTCACCAAGCTCGATCTGCTACGCGTCGTCCGTCATGGCCCGCAACGTCTTCTCCCCGAGCTGAGTGTTCTGTGGGCAGAACACGTCGATGACATCATGAGGCGTCGGGTCGTGACGCTCGCGCCCGATGACTCGGTGGCTACCGCGATAGACCACATGCTCTCGTCCAGGCTACGCAGTCTTCCGGTCGTCGACGGCCGGGGCCGGAAGGTCATCCTGGCCGGCATCGTGAGCCGCGGCGATGTGCTCAGCAGCCTGATGCTCGAAAGCGGTGCTTCTCACTGACCGCGACCAGCGGTCTCACCGGGAGTCGGGTCGAGGGTCGGGCACGAGGTATTGATCCCACCAGCCCGTGGCGGGCTCGATCTGCTCGACGACGTCGATCCACACGCCGGCCGGGTCGAAGAGGCCGAAGCGCCGCTGGCCGAAGGGCTCGTCCCGGAGCGACACGGTGACCGGGGCGCCCTCGCGCGCGAAGCGCTCGTGCTCGGCCCGCGCGTCCTCGACCTGGAACTCGAGGCACATGCCCTCGCCGTTGAATCGTGCGGGCCCGGGTGGCGCGGACGGGTGTCCCGGGTGCATGAACGCGAGGCTGGCCGGGCCCGACTCGCC
>JBGGNG010000189.1:0-6933 GCA_041287635.1 Actinomycetota bacterium
GACGATCGAGGTGAGGCGCAGCTGGTTCCCGCCGGTGAGGAACACGCCCGTCGCTTGGGCGAGCTGCGCGGCCGCCTGGGGTTGGTCGGCCTGCGGACGTTCCTGCGGACGCAGGCCGGTGACGCTCGCGACACCGAGCTCGAGGAACAATCCCTCGTACAGCTGGAGTGCCTGCTCACTGATCTCGGACGCGGTCGCGACGATCGCGATGCTGGCTTCAGGACCGCCGGCGAGCTTGACGAAGCGCTTGAGGATCTGCCGGCCGCGGAGCTTGTCCTCGGCGCCGCCGATCAACATGATCGGGCCCGCCCCGCCGAAGGCAGGCGCGAGGTTCACACGGCGGCGGCTCTCGGACATCGGCCAAGTCTAGACCCGACGACCGAGCATCAGGGCAGGTCGAAGACGCCATCCCCGGGATCAAGAGGGGTCGAGACGGCGTCCGGGGCGTCTCGTCAAGGACCTCCGTGTTCCATCGCAGGACCCACTACGGAGGTCCTTGCCGAGTCACCGTGATCGACCTGGGCGGGGCCAGGCGCCGGTTGACCACAGCGCCCACGCGATCAGCAGGGGCTGGAAGACGAGCCGACCCCACCGTTCCGCATCGGTATCCAACCCGAACGCATCGACACCCGAGACCGCCTGGGAGACGTTCCCCACGAACACGGCCAGTAGGAAGATGGCCAGGAGCCACCCGACCCTCCGACGCGGCTCTCCTTCAGGCACGAGCACGAGCGCCACACCGAGAGCGACTTCCATGACCCCCGTGATCCAGACGATCGCAGTGGGCCACGGCACCCACGACGGCACGAGCAACAGGAACGAGTCGAGCACGACGAAGTGCGCGGCACCCGCGAACACCATCAGCGTTGCCAGCGCCCACCGTGCGACCGCCTTCACCGGCGACCTCACGCGCTCAGACCGAGCGCGCGTTGCGTGAGCCTCACCCCGGCTTGAAGTCAGGGCGTCCGTCGTCGGGGGTCGAGACGAGAACGGGTTCCCCGCCGGTGAGCTCTGCGAGCATCGAGGCCACGTGGTTGAAGCCATCCCGATCCCAGGCGCCCACCGCTTCCACGACCCGTCCGTCGGCACCGACGAGGTAGAGGGTCGGCACCGACTCCACCGCGTAGGCGTCGGACACCGGGTACGGCGGCGCATCCTCGACCGAGGCGATGCCCATCTCATGGTCTTCGGTGAACCGAGCCAGCTCCGGCTCGGGATCCTGCCCGACGCCGACGACACGCCCGGGGAACGCTCGCTCGAAGTGCCGCATCGTCGGCGCCGCCAACTGACAGGTCGGACACGTCACCTTGTAGAAGAACAAGCCCACCGGACCGTCACCGAACTCGACTGGCGGAACCTCGGGCGCGACATCACCGACCTGCAACGGACTCACGCAGAGAGCCTACGGCGTGGATGCCCGTTCGAACGCGGCGACTCGTCGGACGGATATCCTCCCACTCGGAGGAGGGCGGCGATCACTCATGCGACAGGTCTGGCTCTTGCGTCATGCCAAGTCCAGCTGGGACGATCCGAGCCTTCCCGACGAGGAACGGCCGCTCGCCCCCCGAGGGAACCGCGACGCCTCGACGATGGCTTCCTACCTCGCTTCGGTCGATCCACCGCGACTCGTGCTGTGCTCGGCCGGCCTGCGGGCACGCCAGACGCTCGCGGCGGTGCTTCCTTCGTTGGGTTCCCCCCTGCGGGTCGCGATCGAGCCCGAGCTGTACACCTTCGACTCGAGCGTCGTGGTCGAACGACTCCGTCGCCTGGACGACGCCGGATCCTCGGTCATGATTGTCGGTCACAACCCGGCGTTGGAGGATCTGGCGCTGTGGCTGAGTGCAGACGGAGAGCTGCGAGAGCGGCTCGAGGTGAAGTTCCCGACGGCGGCGCTGGCCCAGATCGATCTGCCCGATGCGCCGTGGACGTCGCTCAGTGAGGGCGTCGGCACGCTCGCACGATTCGTCGTGCCGAAGGACCTGGTGTCCGGGGGCGACTCGTCTGAGTGAGGCCTCGCTTGTCGACGAGGATCCCGAGTGCGAGCCTGAGCCCGGACCGTGTCGAGAGGGGGACCTTGATGACCATGACGCTCGAGAGCACCAGCGTCGCGGACGGATCACCGATCGCGGAGGCCTTCGCGGTCGCGACGCCGACACCCGACGGGAAGGCGGAGATGGCGGGCGCGGACCGCAGCCCCCACCTGCGCTGGCAGGGCGAGCCCGAAGGCACGCGTTCGTTCGCGATCTCGGTCGTCGACCCCGACGTGCCGGCCGACCGCACCCGCATGGGGGTCGAGGGCCTCTCGCTCGGCGACGACGAGCCTCGGGTCGAGTTCGCGCACTGGCTCGTCGTCGATCTCCCATCAGACGTCCACGAGCTGCCAGAGGGTGCGGGTGGCGACGGCTTCGTGGCGCACGGCCGTCCGCCGGGGCCGACCACGGTCGGCGGCGTGCAGGGCGAGAACGGCTACCGAGGGCTCTTCGAGGGCAGCGCCGATCTCGAAGGCACCTACGGCGGATGGGACGGGCCGTTCCCGCCGTGGAACGATGAGCACGTGCATCACTACGTCACAACGGTGTTCGCCCTCGACGTCGAGAGCCTCGCGCTCGAGGCTGGCTTCGACTTCCAGGCGTTCCGCCGAGCGATCGAGGGACACGTGCTGGCGTCCGCCGAGATCGTCCCGACCTACACCCTGAACCCGGCGCTGCGCTGACATGGCCGAGACCATCACGATCGAGGGCCAGCCCTACCTGAAGCGGAACCCGCTCGGCGTGCTCGGCCTGTCGCTGATCACGTTCGGGATCTACTTCTTCTACTGGTACTACAAGGTGAACGACGAACTCCGCCGGTTCGAGCACGACGAGTCGATCAGCCCGACCCGGTCGCTCATGGCGATGCTCTTCGGCTGGATCATCATCGTGCCGCCCTTCATCGCGATCTGGAACACCGCGAACCACATCCAGGCGGCGGAGCGACGAGCCGGCGCGCTGCAACAGATCGAGCCAGTGCTCGTGCTGGTCTTCCAGATCGTGTTCTCGCTCGTGAACCCGCCCTACATGCAGGACCACCTGAACCGCATCTGGGCAGGGGGCGCCGCCGCGCCACCGTTGCCCGGGGGCCCCGGCGGCGCCCTCCCCTCGCCTCCGTCCGGCTGATCCGCTACAGGGTCGCCGTGTCCGCGTCGGTGATGCGGGAGATCCCGCCCACGCCGTTCCGGCACCTGGTCGGATCCATGTACAGCGTCGTCGATCCACCTTGGTCGAAGGCGAACATGTTGAAGATCTCCTTGCCTTCCGGAAGGGTCGCGATGACGGTTCCGTTGCCTCCGTCCATGCGGACGACCTTCGTGGCCTTGCCGCACACCCAGTGGTCTCGGTTGCGTTGGCGCACGAGGTAGACCGTGCCGTCCGCCGACACGCCTCCCGCATACTGCTGCATGCCCGGGTTGGCGACCTCCGTCAAGGTGTCGGTCGAGATGTCGTAGAGGTGGACCTGGCACTCGGAGAATTCGCCGCGGCGGACGCTGCAGGACTCGAACGTCGCCCAGTCGCCGTTGACCTGGTCGCTCACGAGGTAGTTCGTCCGGACCGGCAGCTTGCTGAGCACCGTGGAGGTCTCCGTCGACAGGTCGAAGAGCACGACCTTGTTCCATGCGTCACGGAAGTCGACCCGATTCCCGTTGCTCCGCGTGAAGAGCAGTTGATCGCCCGAAATGCTCGGCCGGTACTCCCAGCTGGCGGTGTTGACGCCGTCGGGCGGCTCGGTGCGACTCTCGGAGGCCGCGTCGAAGAACTTGAGGTCGGCGTCGTCGCCGGTGTCCTCGTCGTACACGACCGTGGTGCCGTCGATCGCGGCGCCGTGGCTGTGCGTGCCGCCCGGGTTGACGCGCACGGCCGATCCTCCGTCGGCCATCACATAGCTGTTGTAGTGGTTCGGCCGCGCCTCGCTGTTCGCCGACCACACGAAATAGCCGGCGGATGCCGATGGCACCTCCTCGTCGACGCCTGGCTCGTTCAACACCTCTTCCGGCGTCGCCGCCTGCGCGATGGTTGCGGTGGCGATGACGAGCCCAGCCACCACGGCGATGAGTCGTCGCACGTTGCCCTCCCCTCCGTATCGCGCCCATGCGGCGCACACGATCGGACGGGCACCGCCCACAGTGTTCCTTCGGCACAACCACGTCAAATCGCGAGTCGCGGAGCGGAGCGGCACCCCCGCCCGCCACGCATCCCTCGTTCCGTAGGAACATCGGGGCATGGATCCCGAACGGCGCGTGGATCCCGTGATCGGGTGGCGGGTTTGGAACCTCTCCGAGGGTCATGACGGCCCGGTGCTCCGGCCGGCCGGATCGGGCACCGACGAGTGGCCGAGGCGCCGACCCCTGGAGGCGCGATGCACCGTGCCGCGCGTGCTCACCGGTCGACGCCGCCGCCATCAGGCGCCCGACATCGCGTGTCGGTGCGGGATCCATGCGA
This sequence comes from Actinomycetota bacterium, assembly GCA_041287635.1. Taxonomy (GTDB): domain Bacteria; phylum Actinomycetota; class UBA4738; order UBA4738; family HRBIN12; genus JAOUEA01. The sequence goes on from JBGGNG010000189.1 coordinate 4,476, forward strand.
GTGATTCGCTCGACGTGGTGGCGCGCGGCTGGCCCGCGTGTCCGCCGGCACCGGTCATCGGACGGGTCGCACTCTGGGGGTCCATCGTGGCGCACGAGCGGGGGTGGCGCGCCAGGTTCGCCTACCCCGACCGGCTCCGGCTCGTGTGTATCGGATGCGCATGGATCGAGCCGGGTCCGGGCGTGCCTTCCGTGGTCCACGCGTTCCGCAAGCGCCTCTACACGCTCTGCGAGGAACACGCGGGAGGGTTCCGCATCCCCGACGGACGAGCGAGCACGCCGACCGGCGAGGATCCGCGCGCGCTGCAGGGCCGGCTGCTCGAGGCCTACGCGATCGATCTGCTGCCTGCCGAGCCCCTCGCGCGCCTCTATGGCCGTCCGGCCGCGCCAGAACCGCCACCGTACTTCCCGGCGATCCGGCTGATGCCGGCAGCGCGCAGCGACGGCGAGCCGTAACGGCAGCGTGACCCGCACCTTCCTCCGAGCCATGCCGGGCGGTAGCGTGAGCCGATGGAGCCGACCGAGGTGCTGCGCTGCGAGGGTCTTCGGAAGACGTTCGGCGACCGCGTCGCCGTCGACGACGTGGGGTTCGCGATCGCCGCCGGCGAGACGTACGGGCTGCTCGGCCCGAACGGCGCGGGGAAGACGACGACGATCTCGATGATCTGCGGCCTGCTCACCCGTGACAGCGGGCGCGTCACGCTCCAGGGCCGCGAGCTCGACACCACGACGATCGACGTGAAGGCCGCGATCGGCTTCGTCCCGCAGGAGGTCGCGATCTATCCCGACCTCTCGGCCCGTGAGAACCTGCGGTTCTTCGGCAAGCTCTACGACCTGTCGGGACGAGAGCTCGACGCACGCATCGACCGCATCCTCGAGACGATCGGGCTCGCCGACCGCGGGGACGAGCGGACCGACGCTTTCTCCGGGGGCATGAAGCGTCGCCTGAACATCGGTCTCGGCATGCTGAACGATCCCGTCCTGCTCGTGCTCGACGAACCCACCGTGGGGGTGGATCCGCAGAGCCGCAACGCGATCCTCGATTCCGTGGAAGCCCTCGCGAGCGAAGGGATGGCCGTCTTGTACACCACCCACTACATGGAGGAAGCCGAGCGTCTCTGCGATCGCGTGGGCATCCTCGACGAGGGTTCCGTGAAGGCCGAGGGAACCCGTCGCGAGCTGATCTCGCTGGTCGGCGAGCACGATCGGCTGCGGATCGAGGCCCACGGCGACCTCGTCGCCGCCGCGGCCGCCGCCGCAGGGGTGCTCGGCGTCGAGGAAGCGGCGCCGCGCGACGGCGGACTCGATCTGCTCGCCCGCGACGCCCGTGCATCGCTCGCCGACATCGTGCGCGCGGTCGACGAGACGGGCGCCGGCATCACCTCGATGGAGGTACGGGAACCGAACCTCGAAGCGGTCTTCCTGCATCTCACCGGCAGGGCGCTGCGCGACGAGGGCTGACGAGATGGGCGACGCGTGGACGATCGCGACGAAGGACCTGCGGCGGCGCCTTCGCGACCGGACGGCGGTGCTCGTCGCCCTCGTACTGCCGTTCGGGCTCGCGTTCATCTTCAGCCTCACCCTCGGTGACGTGGAGAGCCAGGGATTCGAGGCGACCTATGCCGTGGTCGACCGCGACCCGACCGGCCATCTGCCCACGGAGTTCACAGCTCTGCTCGAGCGCCTCGAGTTCGTGACGCTGCGCGAGGCCGCGACCGAGGCAGCCGCCGGGTCGCTCGCCGACGAGGGTCAGGTCGACGCGGCGATCGTGTTCCCCGAAGGGTTCACCGAACAGGTGCAGGCCGGCCGGGGTGGGGCGATCACGGTGATCGCGGCCCCCGATGCGCAGATCTCATCCCTCGTCGCCGATTCGCTCGCGACCTCGTTCGCATCGAACCTGGACGCCGTCGGTCTCTCGGTCGCGACGGTCGCAGAAGGGGGTGCCCCCGCCGACGAGGCGCTCCTGGCGCGGGCCCAGGCGGTGGCCCCGGCCGCCGAGCTCCGCACCGCCGGCGCGGACGACCGGGCGGTCACCCAGTCCTCGTTCTTCGCGATCGGCATGGCGGTGTTCTTCCTGTTCTTCGCCGTCGAGTTCGGCGTGCGCGGGCTGCTGGAAGAACGGGAGGAGGGCACGCTCGCGCGACTGCTCGTGGCCCCGATCTCTCCCGGCTCGGTGATCGGCGGGAAGGCGCTCGCGAGCTTCGCGGTGGGCCTCGTGAGCACGACGCTGCTCGTGCTCGCGACGACGTGGCTGCTCGACGCACGGTGGGGCGATCCGTTCGCGGTGACCCTGCTCGTGCTCGGCGGCGTGCTGGCCGCGGTCGGGGTGACCGCTCTGGTCGCCACGCTCGCGACGACCACGGCTCAGGCGGGGGCCTACGTCTCGATCGTCGCGGTCGTCGGCGGCCTGCTCGGCGGCACCTTCTTCCCGATCCAGCAGAGCGGCGACGTGCTGGCGA
>JBGGNG010000190.1:0-14576 GCA_041287635.1 Actinomycetota bacterium
GAATCGATCGAGGCATGGATCCCGTTGTTCCTTTTCTCCGTGCTATTCGGGTTGTCGATGGACTATCACGTGTTCCTGCTGACGCGGATCCGTGAGCAGTACGACAAGACCGGCGACAACGCGGCGTCGGTCGCCTATGGCCTGCGGACCACCGGCGGCATCATCACCGGGGCGGCCGTGATCATGGTCGCGGTATTCGCCGGGTTCGCGGCGGGCCGCCTGACCTCGCTCGAACAGATGGGCTTCGGCCTCGCCGTCGCCGTCTTCCTCGACGCGACGATCGTGCGATCGATCCTCGTGCCGTCGACGATGCGACTCCTCGGCGACCGCAACTGGTACCTGCCGGGGTGGTTGCAGTGGCTGCCGAAGATCGATGTGGAGGGGCACGACGCGTCCCGCGATGAGGCGATCGTGGTGCCCGACACGCCTGCCGAGCTCGTGGAGGCCGACGCGAAGGACTGACGTCGGCCGGTCCCGGATCGGAGGCGAGGAGGGGCGCGAGCGCCCCTCCTCGTCGCGCGAAGGGTGGCACGATGTCCGCATGGGTACGCTGTCATGGAGAGCGTCCGAAGGAGGCACCCCATGACCGATCGTGTACCGACCCTGGACCCGAAGGTCGCCGAGGACCTGCAGGCGACCTTGGTGGATCTGATCGACCTGGCGCTGCAGGCCAAGCAGGCCCACTGGAACGTGTCAGGTGGGAACTTCCGCTCCGTGCACCTGCAGCTCGACGAGATGATGACGGAGTACCGAGCCTGGTCCGACGTGGTCGCCGAGCGCGTCGTGGCGATCGGGGTCGCGGCCGACGGCCGTGCCCGGACCGTGGCCGACTCCAGCGTGCTGCCTGCCTTCCCCGACGGCACGGTCGGCGATCATGCCGTGGTGGAGCTGTTCGTCGAGCGCCTCGAGTCGACGGCCGGCGCGTTCCGTGAGCGGATGGAGCGGCTCGGCGACACGGACCCCGTGAGCCAGGACGTGCTGATCGAGATCCTGGCCGGCATCGAGAAGCAGCTCTGGATGGTGCGGACCCAGCTCGCGTGAGCGGAGAACACGACGCGGTCAGATCGGCCCTCGGCGCCGTGGGTGCGTGGACGTTCGCGTTCGACGCGCGCTCGGCCGAGCAGATCGGCATCGATGCACGAGCGCTAGAGTCGCTGGGGTACGCGGCGCTCTGGATCCCGGAGGGCTCGAGCTCGCGCGACGTCTTCGCGCACCTATCGCTGCTCGCCTCGAGGTCTGAGCGCATCACCGTCTGCTCGGGCATCGCGAACATCACGGCTCGCGCGCCCGAGGTGATGGCCGCCGGTGCGCGCACGCTCGCTGACGCGTTCGGCGATCGGGTGGTGCTCGGCATCGGCGTCGGCCACGAGTACTCGACCGAGGCGCGCGGGTACGCATGGGAACGGCCGCTGACGCGCATGCACGTCTACCTCGACCGCATGGACGAGGCGCCGTGGTCCGCGCCGGGGTCGGTGGTCGGGGTACGGCGTCTGCTCGCGGCGCTCGGTGACGGCATGCTGGGACTGTCCGCCGAGCGGGCGCTCGGCGCCCATACCTACTTCGTGCCGGTCGCGCACACGAGACATGCTCGCGAGGTGCTGGGAGCCGAACCCGTGCTCGCCGTGGAGCTGACCGCGGTGCTCGAGACCGATCCCGACCGAGCCCGGGCGCTCGCGCGGGGCTGGACGAGCGGCTACCTGGAGCTGCCCAACTACGCGAAGAACCTCGAGCGCATGGGCTTCGAACCGAGAGAGCTCGTGGCGGGTGGGAGCGATCGTGTGATCGACGCCACGGTCGCCTGGGGTGACGAACACGCGGTCGCGGCACGCGTTCGTGAGCATCTCGCTGCCGGCGCCGACCACGTGTGCGTGCAGTTCGTCAATGGCGACGATGCCGACGTGTGCATGCCTGCGTACCGAGCGCTGGCCCCGCTCGTGATCGGCTGACGCGTCCGAGCGTCCTCCTCAGCTCCGCCGCGGAGCCCCGAGCCGCTCGGCGACGGCGTCGCTGCGCAGCTCCCGCAACGCGTCGCGCGCGATCCAGCGAGCACTGCGGCTCTCGAGCTCGAGCAAACCCTCCGCTTCGGCGATCGCGGCATCGCGCAACGCGAGGTTCCGCTTGCCGATCTGCCGCAGCGCCCAATTCACCGCTTTCTTCACGAGGTTGCGGTCATCGGCCGCCGCTCGTCGGATGCGGGGAAGCCATGCCGCGAAGTACTCGTCGTCGCGGTCCCGATCGTGCACGGCCTGCGCCGCGACGATGGCGAAGGCGGCCCGTCTCACGTACTCCTCGTCGCGGCGGCACCAGGCAAGGGCCGTGGCACCCGCCGACCGCACGGCGCTGAAGAGGTTGTTGCACACCTGGTCGCACAGGTCCCACGAGTCGAAGTCGGCCGCCCAGTCCTCCATCTGAGCGCGGGTGACGCGGCGCGGGTCGTCGATCATCGATGCGAGGATGCGCGCCTCGTGGATCTCGGTCGCCCACAGCCCGAGCGCGAGTTCGTGATCCGCGCGGTGGGCGACTGCGACGCGCCGAAGCGTCGGGATCGAGACCCCCAGCGCTCGATCGACCGTGATGCCGACCCGGGCGATGCCCGGCTTCCTCGATGGGTCGGCGATCGAACGGAGCTGGGCGATCACCGCCTCGGCGTCGGTGTTCATCGTGCGGGCCGTTGGGTCGGCGTCGACCCACGGGACGGGTCGACCGCGCACGCTCGTTGCCCGAGCAGACGCCCGAGCGTCGCTCGCCGTCGGGCCGCGACGGTGTACGCGTGATCGGTCCAGCCCGGAGCGGCCTCTGCGAGCGACGCGAACGGGGCACCGAGGGGGAGCCGGCGGAGCACCCGAGGCACGGCGGCGCCGGCGGACCAGACGCGACCGTCCGGCTCGACGAGATGCCATGACTGCCCGCGTCGCTCGCGTGGGATCGCCTCCAGGAGGCGGTCGGTCTCGCGGTCCTGCAGGGGCACGAACCGCAGGGCCTGGCGTCGGTCCCATGCGCGGAGCCGGTCGGCGGACCACCGGCAGAACCCGCAGTCCTCGTCGTAGATCACGATCGCTCGAGACATGTCGACAGGCTATCGACGACGGTACGCGTCGAGGGTCACGAGCCGCAGATCCATCTTCCGGATGCCGCGGATGATCCTGGGGAGGGCGGCGATCGTGTCGGCGGCGTCGCCGCCTCCGTCGTGCAGGAGGACGATCGATCCCGGCCGCACCCGACGCAACACGTCCTTGGCGATCTGCTTCGGTGTGCGCGATGCGTCCCAGTCATGCGGGTCGACGCTCCACATCACGACACGCTCGCGTTGGCGCCACGCCTCGAGGATCGTGCCGTCGTCGAAGCTCCCGCCGGGAGGGCGGAAGAGGGTCGGCTTCTTCGCGCCGGCTTCCCGGAGTGCAGCGGCGGTCTGCGCGATCTCGGCTTCGACCTTGCGGTCGGAGAGTTCGGCGAACGCCGGCTCCACGGGATGGGTGAGGGAGTGGTTCGCCACGACGTGGCCCGCGTCTCGCACCGCACGCACGAGATCGGGACGCTCGGCAGCCAGCGAGCCCACCATGAAGAACGTCGCCCGGACACGTTCCCGGCGGAGCACGCGTAGCACCGACTCGGTGTGTCCTGGCCACGGTCCGTCGTCGAACGTGAGCGCGACCGCGTCGGGGATCCGGGGGCGTCCGTGCGTCTGGACGCGCAGAGCGACCACGTCGCCCGAGCGACGTCCGACGGTCGTGATCTCCCGCACCCGGAAGGTGGCGAGCGTGCGCTGCACGAACGCGTTCGTGCGACCCGGGAGCCGAGCCGTCACGCGCCTCGTCCCCTCGACCCGATCCTCGCCGTCGATGAGGGAGATGCGGTCGCCGGCGCTGAGCAGGTGCAGCGGATCGGGTGCCAGGCCATTGAGTTCGACCGTTCCCTGCGACACATGCCGCTCGAGGATCTCGCCCGTGACCGAGAGGAGCCGCCCGTCACGGGCGCGGATGCCTTCGCGGTCTGCGAACGCGCCGTATGTCGTTCCCTGAGGCACCGTCACCGCCTCCCGATCGAAGCGGATGCGGACGTCGGGAGGTGGAGTGGGCGCCGCACCGACGGTCGTCGTGCACGCGGCGACAGACGCGACCAATGTCGCCGTCAGCAGGATCGATGGGAACCGCCGAGGGAAGGGTCGACGCAACATGGGGTTGACCCATCATGGCAGGGCCCCGCTGGGAACATGCAGTCATGTCCGAGCCATCGATCGCCGAGACGGGGTCGGCCCGACTCGAACAGCGGCCGACCGGCGTTGCCCTCGCCCTGGCCGACGCCGTGGCCCTGGTCTCGTTCGTCGCCGTCGGTCTGCGGTCGCATCGCATCGGCGCGATCGCCGAGATCGCCGTCCGCAACGTCGTGCCGTTGGCGGCGACATGGATCATGGTGAGCGTCGCCGTCGGCACGTACCGCCGCCGCGATCTCGCCTCGCTCGTGATCACGTGGGCGATCGCGGTCCCCGTGTCGCTCCTGGTTCGCACGTGGTGGGTCGGCTCGCCGCAGGGCGGCCGGATCGTGGTGTTCATGGCCGTGGGCCTCGCGTTCACGTTGCTGTTCCTGTTGATCGGCCGCGTGATCGTCGCCGCGTTCGTCCGGATGCGGCCCGTGTGGCGGCGACGCCCGTGACCGGCGTCACGCCCCTGTCCATGCCGGATCCCGGCGCGACACGGAGCTTCTGGCTGCAGGAGGCTCTCGCCCACGACCCCGGCGACGCGCGCCCCCCGCTCACCGGGAGGGTGTCGGCCGACGTGTGCATCGTCGGTGGGGGATTCGCGGGATTGTGGACCGCGGTCGAGCTCTCCGAGAGACAGCCAGATCTACGGATCGCCGTCGTCGAGCAGGACATCTGCGGCGGCGGAGCGAGCGGCCGCAACGGGGGCTTCTTCTCGTCGTCGTGGGGGGACGCGCCGGCCACGTGTGCCCTCTTCGGTGACGACGAAGGCATGCGGTACCTGCACGCGGTCGCCGACACCGTCGCCGAGGCGGGTGCGTGGCTCGAGACCAACGACGTCGAGGCCTGGTTCCACCACGAGGGCACGATGCGCGTCGCGACGGGGACATGGCAGACGGACGTCGGCGAGACGTCCGCGGGTTCCTTCCTCGACGCGCGAGGGCTTGGCGACCGACTGCGGCCGATCTCGCTCGACGAGGCTCGCGCGATCGCCGACTCGCCTCGGTTCGTGCAGGCGCGGTTCGGACCCGACGGCGCCATCGTGCAGCCGGCGCGGCTCGCACGCGGCCTTCGTCGTATCGCGCTCGAGCGGGGCGTCCACATCTTCGAGCGGACGGCGATGATCGGTCTGGATCGCTCGCGTCCGGCGGTGGTGCGCACCACGCACGGTGCGGTCAAGGCCGGGCAGGTGGTGCTCGCGACGGGGGCGTGGGCGGCGGGCTGGCGCGGCTTCGGCCGCAGTTTCGGAGTGATCGCGGACCACGTGGTCGCCACCGAGCCGATCCCCGATCGTCTCGAGGAGATCGGCTGGACGTCGCACGTGGGCATCGGTGACGGTCGCGAGCTCGTGTACTACCTGCGTCCGACCGACGACGGGCGCATCGTGATCGGTGGTGGAGCCCTGGGCGTCGTCTTCGGCGGGAAGGCCGGGGGGCGTGCCGCATCGCACGACCGACGGGTGGCCGAGGCCGCCGCCCGGGGGTTGCTGTGGCTGTTCCCGCAGCTCGAGGGGGTGCGGTTCACCCACGCGTGGGGCGGGCCGATCGACCAGACCGCCACGTTCCTGCCCTTCTTCCGCACGCTCGAGCCGGGCAACGTGCACGCGGGCCTCGGGTTCTCCGGACACGGGCTCTCGCAGACGATGCTTGGCGGTCGCATCCTCGCCTCGCTGGTGCAAGGGCTCGACGACGAGTGGACCTCGATGCCGGTCGTGGGTGACGAGGCGAAGTCACCGCCCGAACCACTGCGGTACCCGCTCGTGTGGCTCTCGTCGCGCTCGCTCGAGGCGGGCGACCGTCGGGCCGATGCGGGCCGATCGCGCTGCACCCTCCTGGACGCGGCCGGGTACGCGCCGTCGACGTATCGGGAGCACATCGCGACGAGGGCAGCACGGCGCCGCGGCGGCTGATCAGTACCGGTCGTCGCGCGTCGGAGGCAGGTGCTCGGGGTCGCGTTGCGCCTCGTTGACGCGGTAGCGGGTGACCCGCTGCTCGGTGATCTGCCGGTCGTACTCGGACTGGAACTCTCGGGCCTTCCGCTTGAAGCCCCACCATGCGAGCGCCGCCAGCACGGTCACCGTGAGCACGGCAGTGATCACGAGGAACGCCACGGCCTTGAGCACGGCGCCGAGCACGCCGAACGCCGCGGCGAGCACCAGCAGGATCAACACGAGCACGAACATCCTGCCTCTAGCCTACGGCGCTTCGCGCGAAGCGTTCGATCCGCCGAGCGAGGGACTCCGGATGCTGCACGGGGAGGTCGTGGATGCCTCGCATCCACGAGATCGTCACCGCTCGCCCACGCGCGATCTCCCGCACGCGGGCGACCGCCCGGCGCGACCGCGCATCGTGGTCGGCGTCGGTGCCGTGAGCGACGACCGCGAGCGTCGGCACACCAACCCGAGCCCACAGGTCGAGAGGATCCTGTTCCCAGATCGCGCGCAGGATGCGGAGATGGTTCGAGCGAGCCAAGCGCGGCGCGATCGTGCCGTCGCGGCGCAGGTGCATCAGCGAGAGCACCTGGGCCTCGACGTCGGGGGTGACGTCGACGGCATCGGCCAGGAACGTGCGCATCACCCCACGGAACTCTTCGATCTGCATGCCCGCGAGGTGCGGGGGCGCGAGCCGCTCCTTCGCCGTCGTCCAGTCGAGCTCGTCGCGCATGCGGAGCAGGCCGCCGTCGACGAGCACGGAGCCGGCGATCGACCGGGGGTGACGGGCCGCCAGCTCGAGCGCCACCATCGCGCCCCACGAGTGACCGACCACGATCGGGCGATGCAGCGTCGTTCCGCGCGCGACGGCCAGCGCGTCGGCCGTGACGTGGTCGAAGCCGTAGCCACGGTCCGGCTTCGCACTCAGGCCATGCCCACGCGCGTCGAACGTCACCACGCGGAACCGTCGGGTGAGACAGGGCACGACCCGGTCCCAGATGCGTTGCGACGACGCCAGGCCGTGGTGCAGCAACAGGCCGGGAGCCTCGGATGAGGGCGCGGGGTGCACCCGCACAGACAGCCTGACGCCACCGTTGCCGACGACGACCGTGCTCGTCACCTCGGGCATACTGCGCAGCATGGCAGACGGATTCCGCTCCCCGCTCACCACCCACGCCAACGAAGGGAAGGTCGCGATCGTCACCGGCGGCGGCACCGGCATCGGCCGGGCGACCGCGCGCGAGCTCGCGCGCACCGGGGCGCGCGTCGCGATCTGCGGCAGACGCGCCGAGGTGATCGACGAGGCACGCGCCGAGCTCGAAGCCGATGGGCACGACGTGCTCTCGGCCGTCTGTGATGTGCGCGAGTCCGACCAGATCGCCGCGTTCCTCGCGAGCGTCGACCGGCGCTTCGGCCGGGTGGACGTGCTCGTGAACAACGCAGGCGGGCAGTTCGCCGCGGCGGCCGAGGACATCTCGCTCAAGGGACTCCGAGCCGTGCACCGGCTGAACGTCGACGCCGTGTGGCACCTCACGCACGAGGTGGCCACGCGGTGGATGATCCCGCAACGGAACGGGGTGGTGTTCTTCCTCGGGTTCAGCCCTCGCCGCGGCATCCCGATGATGGCGCACTCGTCGATGGCGCGATCCGCCCTGGAGACGATGGCCGCCTCGCTGTCGAACGAGTGGTCTCGCTACGGCATCCGCGCCGTGTGCATCGCCGCGGGGCTGATCGAGACGGAGGGGCTGCAGCAGTACGGCGACGACGAGGTTCTCGCCGGGTACGCGGCCCAGGTGCCGATGCGCCGGGCGGGGTTGCCCGAGGAGGTCGCCGCGACGATCGCGTTCCTCGCGTCGGCCGGCGGTGGCTACATCACCGGATCGACGGTGCTCGTCGACGGGGGCGGCGATGCGTGGGGACAGGGCATGCCCCCTCCCGAGATCGAGGCACCGGGCAGCTAGCCGTCCGTTCCTTGCGGGTCGACGGCCGGTTCGCGCAAGATGGCCCGGTGGACCCTCGACGCGCTGTCCCCGAGCTCGAACGGCGGGCGTTCCTGCGCCGGATCGCTGCCGCCGGCATCACGTTCCCGGCGGTCCTGGCCGCCTGCGACCGAGCCCCCGCGTCGCGACCCGGTTCCGGGTCGAGGCGGGTCGGCCCGACCGTGGGAGGCAGCAGGCCCGGCGACGGCCCTGCTGTGCTCAGGGTCTACGAGTGGCGCGACTACCTCTCGAAGGGCACGCTCTCGTCGTTCGAACGGTCGTTCCCGGCGGGTGACGTGCGGGTCGAGGTCGAGAGCTTCCTGCACATGGAGGAGGCGGTCTCACGCCTGCAGGACCCCGAAGCGCGGTTCGACGTGTTCTTCCCGACGATCGACGCCCTGCCGGGGTTGATCGATGCGGGGTTGCTGCGCCCGCTCGATCACGACCGGCTGCCCAACGTGCGCAACCTCTGGCCCTGGTTCCGCGACGGCGGCGGGCCGTTCTACGACCCGGGGCAGCGCCACTCGCTCCCGTACACCGTGTACGTGAGCGGGGTGGCATGGCGCGCCGACATGGTCGAGGCGAACGACGCGCCCGATGCGGCGCTCGACCCCTGGAGCGTGTTCTGGAACCCCGTCTACCGCGGGCGGGTCGGTATGTACGACGGCTTCCTCGAGGCGATGTCGCTCGCCTTGCTGCGCGACGGGGTCCTCGATGTGCGTGCGGCCAGCGATACGCAGCTGGATGCCGCCGCGAGCGCGCTCGCCGACGCCATCTCGATCACAGGGGTGCGGTTCACGAACGACGGCGTCGAGGAGGGTCTTCCCGACGGCGCGTTCGCCGCTCATCAGGCATGGTCGGGCGATGTGCTGTCCGCCCCGGGCTACGCGGCGGCCGAGGGCGACTTCGACCTCGGGAAGAAGCTCCGGTTCTGGTCGCCGCCGGGGCCGGAGAAGATCGTCGGGTGCGACCTGATGGCGGTCTGTGCCCATGGCAGTCACCTCGACCTCGCCCACGCGTTCCTGAACCACCTGCTGGACACGCGGGTCGGCGTCGACAACTTCTGTTGGAACGGCTACCAGCCACCCCTCGACGGGGTCACGCCCCAGGCGTTCGCTGCGCCCGATTCACCGTGGCACATGGAGGTGCCGCCCAACCTGATCGGCACGTTGCTCGACAACGACTCGTTCGCCGACGCCCAGATGCTCGTGGGGCTCGGCCCGAGCGAGCGGGCCCGATGGCTCGACTACTGGAAGCGCGTCGCCCCGGGGACCTGAGCGGGCGTGCCCTCCCGCTGGGGGAGCCAGTCGAGTTCGGCGTCGTAGGCCTCGAACACCGCCACGAATTCGCCCGTCGAGGCGTCGACCACCTGGACGAGCACGTTGCTCGGCGTGCAGCCGTCACCGTCGCCGAAGCGTGACGGGGAGACGAAGTCCCCCTTCGCCGTGAAGTAGCAGAGGTCGCGCGTGAAGAACACCCACGACGGTCCCCATCCGTCGTCGGCAGGAGCCTCGACCGCGGCGAGCGTGACGGAGACATGGGTGTCGCCGGTCGCACCGGTGAGACCTCGCCAGGCCCGCAGTGGGTCGATCTCGGCCTCGAAGCCGTCGACCGGCACCAGGTCGTAGCCGAACGTGCCGGGGATCTCCTGGCGCGCCGATTGGTGCAGAGGTTCGTACGGACCCGAGTCATCGACCAGGCCGCACGACGCGACCAACAACATCGCCGTCACCAGGCACGCCGAACGCACCGGCCGAGCGTACCGCGAGCGTCGGCACGACGAGGGCTCGAGGAGGGGGTTCACCGGGCGATCCTGAGGGCGTAGCGTTAGCGTGGCCGATCGTTCGAACCGTGCCCGCGGGAAGGGGGGAGCCATGTACGGCACGGTGGCGCGCACCCGCGTCAAGCCGGAGAACCGTGAGCCGCTCCGGAAGGTCATGGCGCGGCAGGGCTACGACGAGGTCTCCGGGTTCGTGACCTCGTACATGCTCTACGAGGACGACAGCGACGTCGCCTGGATCTTCGCCGCGTTCACCGATCGTGCGGCGTACGAGCGCAACGCGGACGACCCGGCGCAGCACGAGCGATACCTCGAGTACCGAGCGCTGATCGAGGACGAGCCCGAGTGGCACGACGGAGAGATCGAGCAGGACACCGCCTAGCGGTCGATCGCCGAGCGAACCGCGCCAGACCGAAGTCGTGCGAGCGCATGCAGGAGGTCGCGCTAGGCTGCCCGCCATGGTCTTCCACGTCGCCCAGGTCAACCTCGCCCGCATGCGGGAACCGCTCGACCGACCGTCGATGCAGGCGTTCGTGGAGGGGCTCGAGCCCATCAACGCGCTCGCCGATGCGAGCCCCGGGTTCGTGTGGCGACTGCAGACCGACGACGGCGACGCGACCTCGCTCCGGGTCTTCGACGACGACATGATCATCGTGAACATGTCGGTGTGGGACTCGGTCGAGACGCTCCGGGAGTTCGTGTTCCGGTCGGAGCACGCGGGCTATCTGCGGCGCCGGTCCGAGTGGTTCGAGAAGCTCGCCGACGCATCGACGGCGCTGTGGTGGATCCCGGAGGGTCAGACCCCCACGGTGGAGGATGCGAAGGCGAAGCTCGGGTCGCTCCGTGCGCGAGGTTCGTCGCAGGAGGCGTTCACGCTCCGCGACGCGTTCCTGCCTCCGGAGGCGTCACGGCCGGCGGAACCTCGGCATGAACCGGCATGAGATGGATCGCCCTTGTCGCCCTCGTCGGCCTCGTCTTGGTGTCCTGTTCCTCCGGTGAGCAGGTCGAGCGCGGTGCGATCGCGATCCGAGAGTGTCCCTCGCAGCCGGGAACGCCGACCGACGTTGCTGGCGAGCCGGACTGGAGGCGGCATGCCGACTATGTCGTCTGGGGAACGAACGAAGGCTGCATGGTGAGGATCGACGTGATCGCGGAACGATCGGGGGCGGATCACTGCGGTTTCGAGGAGGCGGACGTATTGATCACCGGGAGATCGATCGGATCTCCGTACAGGGGCTCGGATTCGGCGACTCACTACATCCGCGATCCGAACGGCGTCTTCGGCGACGGGAGGTTGCAGCGAGGGTTCGTCGCCGGTGCCCGGCTTCCGGACGGCGCTCGTCACACCGGATACGTCTCGGAGGTCGGTGACGAGCTCTGGGTCGTTCCCGGCACGGACCACGCGATCTTCATCGTCAGTGCCGACGGGACCGTCGAGCGATGGCCCGCCGGCCAGGAGCCGTACTGCATGTGATCCTGCTCACACGCCTGATCGACGTGGGGCCATGAGCCCCGCGACGATGATGCCGAGCGTGGCGATCACGATCACGGCCATCGCCGCCCGTAGATCGATCGTCTGCGCAACGTAGCCTAGGAGCGGCGGGCTCCAGATGAAGCCCGTGTAGCCGACCGTCGTCACGGCGGCGATCGCGCTCGTCGGGCCCTCGTCGATGCCCTCGGTGAGGCTGAACCCCGCGGGCGCGGCCGCGCTGATCATGAACCCGAGGATCAGGTAGGCGATCGCCACCACGATGAGGTCGTCGGTGACGATGGCGAGCAGGCCCCCCGCGAGCGAGCCGACCCCGGCGACGATGATCGTCGTCCGAGAGCCGAGCCCGAACAGCACCTTCCCGGCGAAGAGCCGGCCGAGGAAGATCGCACCCGAGAACGCGATGAAGGCCATGGCGGCGACGCCCGCCGACGCGCCGAGCTCGTCGCGCATGTACAGACCCGACCACGTGTCCATCGATCCTTCCACGAGGAACGCGAACAGCACGGTGAGCGCCGGCACCCAGAGCGCCGGCGTACGGAAGAGCGCAGATATCGAGAAGACGGTCTGGGCTCCCTCGGGGCTGCGCTCGGGCGGTGCGGTGCGTGCGTTCCAAGCGGCAGCAGCAGCGAGCGCCAACCCCGCGAGCGCGAGGCCCCACCGGAAGTCCACGTCGCCGACGAGCAGCAGCCCCGCGATCGCAGCCCCCGTGACCCCCCCGAGCGCGTACGAGGCGTGCAGCCACTGCAGCACCGGGCGCCCGGTCGCCACCTCGACACGCTGCGCGGCCACGTTCAGGTAGACGTCGATCAAGCCATTGCCGGCGCCGACCAGCAGGAACCCGACGACCACGACGTCGCTCGGCTGGACCGCGATCACGAGCGAGCCCACGGAGAGCAGGAGCAGGGACAGCGGGACGGTGACCGTGAGCGCCAACCGCTGCAGCCTCGGGGCTCCAACGAGCATCACCGCGACCGCCGTGAGCGACAGCATCATGTAGAGCGCACCGAGCCGGCTCGACGTCAGCCCGTGGAACCGCTGGAAGTCGAAGACGAGGATCACCCAGGCGCCCCAGTACTGGCCGAACGTCAGGTAGCCGACGAGCAACGGGAGCATCGCACGCCGTGCCGCCACGGGGTCGAGGGAGCGTTCGAGCCCGGGTCCGGCCGCTGCCGGCGGGCGACCGAGCTCGTCCATCGGGGCATGATGTCATGCCGTCGGCTCCTCGCTGCGAGCCGGTTGACCGGTCGCGGCTCGCCTGCACTAGACTCCGCGACCATGGCAGGTGGAGAGGTTCAACTCGTCGATCTGGTCAAGCGGTTCGGGGATTTCACTGCGGTCGGTGGCATCAACCTCGACATGCCGTCGGGCGAGTTCTTCTCGTTGCTCGGGCCTTCGGGCTGCGGGAAGACCACGACCCTGCGCATGATCGCGGGCTTCGAGCGGCCGAGCGAGGGCCAGATCCTGCTCGACGGCGTCGACATGGCACAGACCCCGCCCCACAAGCGCAACGTGAACACCGTCTTCCAGAACTATGCGCTGTTCCCGCATCTCACGGTCGAGGAGAACGTCGCGTTCGGCCTGAAGTACAAGGACGTGTCGAAGCAGGAGATGCGTGATCGGGTCGGGAAGTCGCTCGAGCTCGTCGCGCTCACGGGGTTCGGCCCTCGCCGCCCCTCGCAGCTCTCCGGCGGTCAGCAGCAGCGCGTCGCGCTCGCGCGGGCGCTGATCTTGAACCCGGCGGTGCTGCTGCTCGACGAGCCGCTCGGGGCGCTCGACGCCAAGCTCCGCAAGCGACTGCAGATCGAGCTGAAGGCCCTGCAGGAAGAGGTCGGTATCACGTTCGTCTACGTGACGCACGACCAAGAGGAAGCCCTCACGATGTCGGACCGCATCGCGGTGATGTCCCAGGGTCGCGTCGAGCAGATCGGTCCACCGAAGGAGATCTACGAGGAACCGGCCACCGCCTACGTCGCCGACTTCCTGGGCGTCTCGAACCTGATGGAAGCGACCGCCGCGGGGCAGACCGCCGGCGGCTGCTCGGTCTCGATCGGCGAGTTTCGGTTCACCGCGGGCCAGGGTGACGAGGACACGCGTGGGCAGGCGAAGGTGACGATCCGGCCCGAGCGCGTAAACCTCGAGGCGCAGGGCACGAGCGGGGAGAACCGGGTGCCCGCCATGGTCGAGCGAGTCGTCTACGTCGGCTCGGTGCTGCAGGTGATCGTGAACCTGGCCCCCGGGCAGCGCATCCAAGCGTGGGTGCAGAACGAAGGCGGCGCGATGCCGTTCGACTCCGGCGCTCCTGTGACCGTGCACTTCCCGGTCGAGGCGCTGCGCGTGCTGCCGGAAGCGGGCACCGCCGTGATGGAGAGCGGGGAGCTCGAGGAGTAGGCGTCGGACTGGCGAATAGCCGGGCGACCCCGCCCGAGTCGCTACAGCTGCATGAAGTCGGTCGTGGCGATGTCGCCGTGGCCCCGGCTCAGCCGTCGGTAGAAGAGCAGGCCTCCGGCGACCACGAGCAACGTCGTGATCAGCATCACCGTGGCGGCGGCATTGACTTCGGGCGTCGGTGAGGCACGCGACGCAGAGTAGATCTTCTGGGCGAGCGTCTCGCTGCTGGCCTCGGCCGACAGCGCGGCGACCGTGACGAAGTCGTCGACCACGTCGGCGAAGACGAGAGCGACGCTCGCGAGGATCGCCGGTGCGATCAGCGGGAGCAGGATCCTGCGGATCGCCTGACTGGGTGTGGCGCCGAGATCTAGCGCGGCTTCCTCGTACTCGGGTCCGATCGTGAGCAGGCGGGCCCGAACGATGATCACCGGGTAGCTCAGCTGGAAGCTGATGAGACCGAGCACCTGCGCCGGCGTCCCCAGCGGGACGAGCCCTTGGAGCAGGTTCGTGAACAAGATGTAGAGGGAGACCCCCAGGATGATCTCCGGTACCACGAACGACAACAGCATCGTGAAGTTGGCCGCCCGGGCGGGGCGGCCGTGCCACCGGTCGATGCCGATCGCGAACAGCGTGCCGAGCGGGACCGCGATGAGCACGGTGAGGATCGCGAGCTTGTAGGTCTGCGCCATCGCCGCGCGCATCGCCTCGTCGCGGAGCAGCGAGTCGGTGGGGTCCTGGGTCCACCACCGCAACGAGAACCCCTGCCAGGAGATCCGGGAGCGGCCCGCGTTGAACGAGAAGATCACGGCGAT
>JBGGNG010000191.1:0-4132 GCA_041287635.1 Actinomycetota bacterium
GCTCCTTCGGATCAGGGGTTCACGTTTCCACCAGGTTGAGTTCGCATCGTAGACCACTGTGAGACTCGCGATAACGGATGACACCGAGCACTGAACCCCGAGCGGATATCCTGCTCCCCGATGAAGCAGGTTCCGGACACGAGGTACGCACGAACCCCGGATGGCGTCTATCTCGCATACCGAGCGATCGGGCACGGTCCGTTCGACATGGTGGCTCCCTTCGACTGGATGGGGAACGTCGACGTCCTCCTCGACACGGAACCGACCACGATCGGCATGGTCGAGGCGATGGGGGCGTTCGCGCGACTGATCTTCTTCGACCGTCGGGGCACGGGGCTCTCGAGCCGCGACGTTCCGCCCCCCAACCTGGAGACCGTGGTCGCCGACTGCCGTGTGGTCCTCGACGAGCTCTCGATCGATCGCCCGGTCGTGTTCGGCTTCAAGGCGGGCGGGTCGGCGGGAGTACTGCTCGCGGCGACCCACCCCGAGCGTGTTCGCTCGATGATCTGGTACAACCCGGCCGCGCGATCGACGTGGGCCCACGACTACCCCTGGGGGGTCGGACCCGAGTACGTCGAGCGATCGGAGCGAGCGATCCTCGAACGCTGGGGCACGGCTGAGTACGGCCCCGCGATGAACGCGGCCGAACGGCTCCCGTCGGGGATCTCCGGACACCTCGCCGACGATCCCGACGAGCTGTTGGGCATGCTCAGCCGCCATACCGCCACCCCGGACGTCGCCCTTCAGATGCAGCGGAACTGGTACGAAACCGACGTCCGGGCGATCCTCCCCTCCGTCACGGCGCCGATGTTGATCTTCTCGCATGGTCCCGATCACGCGCAGGCGGAGTACGTCGCCTCGCTCATCCCCCATGCGGACCTGATCACCGTCACGAGCGACCGGGATCGGCCGGTGCCGAGCGACGCCACGCGCGTGCTCGACCCGATCCGCGAGTGGCTCGGGGCGCCGGCCCCGGTCCATGACATCGACTCGATCCTGTCGACCGTGTTGTTCACCGACATCGTCGACTCGACGGCGACGCTGGCGGAACGAGGTGACCGAGGTTGGCGGGAACTCGTCGAAGAGCATCACGCGATCGTTCGTGCGGAGCTGGCTCGTTGGAGTGGGCTCGAGAACGACACGGCCGGCGACGGCTTCTACGCGACCTTCGACGGGCCCGCCAAGGCGATCCGGTGTGCGCTGGAGGTCGTCGACCGCGTCCGTGAGCTTGGGCTCGAAGTGCGCGCAGGCGTGCACACTGGCGAATGCACGATGATCGACGGGAAGATCGGGGGCCTCGCGGTGAGCATCGGCGCTCGGGTGGCTGCCACCGCGCGCCCATCCGAGGTTCGCGTCTCGCAGACGGTGAAGGACCTCACCGCCGGCTCCGGATTCACGTTCGACGACGCAGGCGAGCATGAGTTGAAGGGTGTGCCCGGACGCTGGGGTCTCTATCGCGTCTCGAAGTGAATCCGCCAACCGGGAAAATGAAGCCGGAGGTGCAATCCGATCCGCTCCGGCGGCGAATCGATCTGGAGTGACGCAGAACCTCCCTCGTACGCTATCAACGCCGGGCATGGCGTCGCTACTGTCGGGATGAATCGCTCTGCGGCGCCCTTGAACTCGACGATCGGGTCGGTGTCCGACAGCATTCGCGCATCCTACGGGGAGGTTCGATCCGGGGTGATGAACGCGTCGGTGCGCGAGTGTTCTTGCATATCCCCTGAGCTAGGGCCCATGGTCGAACGGTCCGGGTGAGTGAATGGACTGATCCGGCAGCGTCCACAGGCTCTCCGTGTCCTGGAAGTGTTCGACGAATACGCGTCCACCCGACGTGAGGGTGGCCGTGATGTCGAACACGGCATCGACGTTTCTCGGACCGCTTGTGGTTGAGAAGTCCACCTCCAACATGACCATCAGATCCGATGGCGGATCGTGTTGATCCGCCAGCTGGTGAACAAGCCAAGCCTGGAGTTCCTCGACCACCCAGAGCTTGCGACGCCGCCGCCATAGCGACCGGCGACCCTGAGGGCTGCATCGGTAAGTCCCCTCGACGATGTCGATCGCCAGATGGCCTTTCCCCCATGCCCGAAGTGTCGGCAGATCCTGCCAGAGCACCCGTTCAGCGAAGATGCGAGGCAACACATGGGCGTAGTGCTTCAAGATCCCGCGCTGCATTCTGCGAGCCAGCCTAGCCCCAGGTCAGATCGGGCGTCTCGCGAGGAAGACGACCGTTGGGTCATCGGGGGTGGCAGGAGTCCCGGTATAGCGGCCCTGAGTCTCCACCTCTTCGAAGCCGACGTCCTCGAGCATGCGTTGGACCTCACGAGCGAAGAAGTCGGCAAGCATGATCGTGTGCTCCTCCTGTTCCACCAGTTGCTTGCGCCGCCACCGCCGGCAACGCACCTCGAGGATCGTCTGTTGTCGCAGGGGGTCGAATGATCTCTCCCGCACGAGTAGCTCCAGTTCGTCGCCATCAGCGGAACGTCGCGTGTCGCCTTCCACGGGCCACGGCTCTGGATCACCCCGTCTGCCCGGCAACCAGCGGAGCCACTCGGCTTCCTGCACCCCGTACGGCAGATCATGGCTGAAGATGAGAGCACATCCAGGTTCGAGATGGTCGAAGCTGCGACCGAGGGCCGCCAGCGCAAGTCCTCCGTCACCACCAATCCCGAACGAATCGCAGATGAAGATGGTGCGGTACCGCCGCGGGAGGTCAAGCTCGTGCATGGCTTGCGCGATCAAGGATGGCGAGAGACCTCGTGCGTCAGCCAACAGCCTCGCTTGCGCCAGCATGTCGGTCGAGAGGTCGACTCCGTCGACGTCGAGACCGGCTTCCACGAGAGGCAGCAGCAGCCTTCCCGCGCCGCAGGCAAGGTCGAGCGCCGGTTCGCCGAACCGCTCGATCGCGCCTCGATAGAATGCGAGTTCGGCGTCCTCAGCCTCACCGAATTCGGCCCACCACCTCGCCATGAGGCCGTGATGCCACGTCACCGGGGAGCCGATCCTGACCTCCAGTGGTCCCAGGTACTCATCCATGGCGATCGACCATAGACCACGCCGCCATTGGTTCTCACTAGCGGGCGCCGCCGACGCACCAGATGCGGCCGACCGCGCACCCCCGTGACCGACGTGCACAATAAGTGGGTTCAGGCTGAGTTTCGCGAATATGGGGACTCAGCTACGCGAACACCACTCGGTCGGTCGGTTCGGTCGGTTCGGTCGGTTCGGTCGGTCGGTGGGAGGAGGAGGATTCGAACCTCCGTAGGCATCGCCGGCGATTTTACAGACCGCTCCCTTTGGCCGCTCGGGCATCCTCCCGTGGTGCGTCTTCGAGGATAGCGAACCGGGAGGCCACCCCGCAGCGGCCGAGGGTAAGCTGCGCCACATGGCCAAAGACCAGTTCTCCTTCGACATCGTGAGCGAGGTCGACCTGCAGGAGGTGCGCAACGCCGTCGACCAGACCGGGCGTGAGCTCTCCCAGCGGTTCGACTTCAAGGGCACCGACACCTCGATCACGCTCGGCGAGGGCACGATCGAGCTGCACTCCGCCACCGAGGATCGCCTCAAGGCGGCATGGCAGGTGCTGCAGGAACGCGCGGTGAAGCGGAACATCCCGCTCAAGGCGCTGCAGGCAGGCCCGATCGAGGACGCCGCCAAGGGCACCGCTCGACAGACGGTCACGATCGTCACCGGCATCAGCGACGAGAAGACCAAGGAGATCTCGAAGTTCGTCCGCCAGGCGGTGCCGAAGATCCAGACCCAGATCCAGGGCGCGCAGGTGCGGGTGCTCGGCAAGAGCAAGGACGACCTGCAGGCAGCGATCAGGGCCGTCAAGGAACACGACTTCGGGCTCGCCCTGCAGTTCACGAACTACCGGCCCTGACCTCGCATTGCGCCGCCAGGGGGCCCACGGGTACCCTGGCCCGACTCAGGAGGTGATACGCGTGGACCTCGAACGATTGAAGGCGCGCGCGGCGGAGATCGCCGACACGGAAACGAAGGTGTGGCTGACCCGGACCACGGCGTCCGAGAAGCTGTACCAGCGAGCCATGAAGACCCTGCCCAACGGCGTGGTCTCGAACTTCCAGGCGGGCGACCCCTACCCCGTCTACCTCGAGCACGGCAAGGG
>JBGGNG010000192.1:0-16299 GCA_041287635.1 Actinomycetota bacterium
AGCAAGGCGATGCCGAGCGTCCGCCGTGACGCCTCGTCCGTCGTCGTCTGCCGCGTACCCGACACGGCCCGACGCTAGCAGCGGTGATCCGATGCATCTCGCTCTGCGAAGTGCAGGTGCTCGACCGGCAGACACGCCACGACGGGAGGAGGTGGTCACGGACTCGCCGGCGAGGACATCTCCACGCGACGCATCCCGTGTCGCGCCTCTCAGAGAGTAGGTGAAGGATGAACCGCAAGCGCACAACGCTGCTCGGCGGTGCGATCGCCGGCTCGGCGCTCGTGCTCGCCCTCGGCGCGGCGCCGATGATCGGTTTCGGTGCGGACCACCTCGACGCACCGGGGCTGACGTCGCCGGCGACGCGATCCGACGGAGACATCAACGACGTCTACGTCTTCCAGGGCCGCGACGAACGCCAGACGGTGATCGCGGTCACGACGCATCCGGCCGCCGGTGCGATCGCCCCGCTCGCGTACGCGACCGATCTGAGGTACACGATCAAGGTCGATCGCGACGGCGACGCGAGGCCCGACTCCCAGTACACGGCGAGCTTCGACGAGCCGCGCACCAGTGGGCGTCAGCCGTACTCGATCGTGTGGCGGGCCGGCGGCGATCAGCGCCGCATCGCCCACGGCCTCACAGGCGGGATCGCCGACGTGCGGGGAGGCGGGAGGGCCTTCGCGGGTCTGCGTTCCGACCCGTTCTTCTTCGACCTCGCAGCGTTCCAGGGGTCGGTCCTGGGCATGGGTGACCGAGCGTTCTGCGACGGCGACGAGGTCGACTTCTTCGAGTCCCTCAACGCCAACGCGATCGTGCTGCAGGTGCCCGACTCGGCGCTCGGCCGCGACATCGGCGTCTGGGCCGTGACGACCACCGACGACGGCGATCGCATCGATCGCATGGGCCGCCCGGCGATCAACACGGTGTTCAACTCGGGTGACGACAAGAACCGGTTCAACCTCGGACACCCCAGGTCGGACTACCGTCGCTTCAGCGACAACGTGCGAGGCGTGCTCGCCACGTTCTCGGCGCTGGACGCCGAAGGCGCCTACAGCAACCCCGAGACACGCACGCTGGCGAAGGTGCTTCTGCCAGATGTCGTGACCTACGACACGCGCACGGCGGCGGCGGGGCCGCTGAACGGCCGCGCGTTGGCCGACGATGTGATCGACGCTGAGCTGAACATCGTGACGGGCGGCTTCGCCTTCGACGGGCGAGACGGCACCGGCGCGATCACCGGCGACTGCGTCGGCGCACACGACGACTACCTGAGCGCGTTCCCCTACCTCGGGGAGCCGCACGCGTAGCGAGTCGTTCGAGACCGGCAGACTCCGGGGACGTCCGTCGTCCCCGGAGCGCCGGACCGATCCCAGCAGGAGCGATCGAATGGGACGCACGAGATACCTGGTCGCGGGCGTGCTCGCCGCCTCGATCGCCGGCGCGGCGGTCACCTACGTCGGTCGGCCGACGACCGAGCCACGGGCGGTCGAGACTCCGCTCGTTGCATCGATCGCACTTCCGGGCGGCGGCGCGAGCGCACTGTCCCAGGCCCCCGGCCGCCCTCAGCTCGCCGAGCTCGAGCGACTGATCCGTTCATTCGGAGACCAGACCACCGAGTCGCCGAGCGCCGCGGGCTTCACGTTCCTGGGTCAGCTCGAGCTCGAGCGAGCCCGGCTGACCGGCGACGTCGCCTCCTACACACGCGCCGAGCGAGCTCTCGAGCGCGCCGTGAAGCTGACGCCCGACGACCCCGAGACCGCGGCCCTCCTCGCCGGGGTTCGGTTCACGACCCACGACTTCGTTGGAGCGTTCGACCTCGCGTCCGACGTCTACGCGTCCGATCGAAGCCTGAGCGCCCTCGCGGTGCGAGGCGACGCCGCCCTCGAGCTCGGGCGATACGCGGACGCGGCGGCCGACTACCAGGTGCTCGCGGGATCGCAGCCCGGGGCGTCGACGTCGCTCGTGCGCCATTCGCGTCTCGCGTTCCTGCGCGGAGATCCGGCCGAGGCAGGCAGGCTCGTCGCCGAGGCCGAGCGAGCCGCCGCCTCCGAAGGAGCGTTCGGGGCCTCGCTCGCCTGGTACGCGGCCTACAGGGGCCGCCTCGCTCTCGATGCCGGACGGTACACGGAGGCGGCGAGGCACTACCGACGGGCGGTCGGAGCCGCCCCCGACTACCACGTGGCGGTCTCGGGCCTGGCGAGCGTCCGCGCGGCACAAGGACGTGCCACAGACGCGATCCGCCTCTACGAACGCGCCGTGGCGATGGTGCCCGACCCTTCGTCAGTGGCCGCCCTCGGCGACGTCTACGCGCTCACGGGTGACGAGCGGGCAGCCGCTGACCGATATGCAACCGTGGAAGCGATCGCGACCTTGCAGGCCGGGGAGCGTCAGCTCTACGATCGTCAGCTGGCGGCCTTCTGGGCCGACCACGACGGTGACCTCGACGCCGCCCTGGCCGTCGCGCGACGGAGCCTCGAGACGCGTCGCGACATCTACGGCCACGATCTGCTCGCCTGGGTCCTCTACCGCATGGGTCGGTTCGACGAGGCGCGTGAGGCGAGCGATCGATCCCTCGCGCTCGGCACGACCGATGCCCGGCTCTGGTTCCACGCGGGCATGATCTCCTCGGCGCTCGGCGAGAAGGATCGGGCACGGGCGGAGCTCTCCCGCGCCCTCGCGCTCCACCCGGAGTTCGATCCGCTGCTGGCGCCCGTCGCCGCGGATACCCTCGAAGATCTCGGGGGGCCGGTGTGAGCGCGCTCCGCCGGAGCCTGGCCGTCGTCGCGGTCATCGCGACGATCGCCCTCTGGCCCGCTGCGCCGGCAGCTGCCCACCCGCTCGGCAACTTCACCGTGAACGTGTACGCCGGCATCGTCGTGCGTCCCCGGATGGTCGTCGTGGACTACGTGATCGACATGGCCGAGATCCCCGCGTTCGGAGCGCGACGCCAGATCGACGGGAACCTCGATGAGCGGATCGACGAGCGCGAATCGCTCGCCTACCGGGACGCCACCTGCGACGAGCTCGCAGGTGGGATCACCCTGGTCGTCGGCGATCGATCGGCACCGGTGGAGGCGTCCGACTCGCACCGCCTCACGTTCCCCGGTGGGGCTGGCGGTCTTCCTACCCTGCGGCTGGAATGCCGACTGTCCGCGAGCACGCCGACGATCGGCGCCCCGGTCGCCCTGTCGTTCGCTGATGGGAACCATGCCGACGCGATCGGCTGGCGCGAGGTGACGGCCGTCGGCGACGGGGTCACCCTCGAGGACTCCGACGTACCCGAGGTGTCCGAGAGCGCCCGACTCGCGGACTACCCGGAGGCGGAGGTCCCGCTCGACACCCGGGTCGCGACGTTCACGGCCCGATCGGGAGGTCCGGAGCTCGCCGCGATGCCATGGCCGAGCGACGAAGCCACAGCAGACGCGATCGCGGCCCGCGACGCCTGGGCGCTCGGCGACCTCGTTGCCAAGGACCTCACGCCGTTCCTCGTCGCCACGATGGTCGCGATCGCGTTCGGCGTCGGCGCGGTGCACGCACTCGGACCCGGCCACGGCAAGACCGTGATCGGCGCGTACCTCATCGGCACCGCCGGGTCGATGCGCGACGCCGTCGGAGTCGGGGCGGCGGTCTCGATCATGCACACGGCGTCGGTGCTCACGCTCGGTCTGCTCGTGCTCTCCGTCGAGCGCATGCTCGCTCCCGAGCGCATCTATCCGCTGCTCGGCCTGGCCTCTGGAGCGATCGCCCTCGGGCTGGGGTCGGCCCTGCTGTGGTCACGGATCGGTGCTGCAAGGAGTGAGCGCCGACATCACGGGCACGATCATCCACACCCGCACTCCCACGACGGCGGTGCGTCCCCGGTCTCACGTCGGGGCCTCGCGGCGCTCGCGCTCTCGGGCGGTCTCCTTCCCTCGCCGAGCGCTCTCGTGACCCTGCTCGCAGCCGTCTCCGTCGGCCGCACCACGCTCGGGGTCCTGATGATCGCGGCCTTCAGCATCGGCCTCGCCGCCTCGTTGATCGGCGTCGGTATCGTCTCGCTCCGGGCCAAAGACGTGGCCGAGCGGCGTCTGACCTCTCGAGTCGCCGGGCTCTTACCCATCGCATCGTCAGCGGCGATCGTCGCAACCGGCGTGTTCCTCATGGTTCGCGGAGCGACTCAGCTGTGATGTGGCGAGCCCGCCAGGTCACCTGAGGGCCCATCCTTCTCTCGTGGGACGATGGACGGCATGGATCTCGGTCGATCCGGCGCGCGCATCGGACTGGGCTGCATGCCGATGAGCTTCGGCTACGTCGACGCCTCGAGCGAGGACGACCCCACTGCCGTGATCGGGCGAGCGCTCGAGCTCGGCGTCGCGATGTTCGACACCGCCGACGTGTAGGGGCCGTTCACGAACGAAGAGCTCGTGGGCCGGGCGCTCGATGACAGGCGGCGCGATGCAACGATCGCCACGAAGTGGGGCCTCGTGGCCGGCCCGACCGGGGGATATCCGCTCGCCCGCGATGCCCGGCCCGAACGAGCCGCCGATGCCGTGCGCGCATCCCTCGAACGGCTGCGGACCGACGTGATCGACCTCTACTACCTGCATCGCGTCGACGATCACGTCCCGCTGGAAGAGTCGTGGGGCGCCATGGCCGCGCTCGTCGAGAAGGGCATCGTCAGAGCGATCGGCCTCTCGGAGGTCGGCCTCGACGAGCTCGAGCGCGCCCACGCGATCCATCCCGTGGCCGCCGTGCAGTCCGAGCTCAGCCTGTGGACCCGCGACGCGTTGGACGAGGTCGTCCCATGGTGCGCGAACCACGGTGCCGCGTTCGTGCCGTTCTCGCCGCTGGGGCGTGGCTTCCTCACCGGAACGATCACCCACGGTGGCTTCGATGCTCGGGATTTCCGCGCCTCGAACCCCCGGTTCACCGACGAGGCGATCGCGTCGAACCAGGCGATCGTGAGGGTGGTCCGACGGGTGGCGGAGCGCCACGAGGCGACCCCGGCACAGGTGGCGCTCGCGTGGACGCTCGCCCAGGGACCCCACGTGTTGCCGATCCCCGGGACGAAGCGAGTGTGCTACCTCGAGGAGAACGTCGCGGCCACCGAACTCGCGCTCACCGACGACGACCTCGCCGACCTCGACGCTGCCCCGCCGGCCAGCGCCCCGCGATACTGAACGCATGGTCGACACCCCGGCGACGCGCGCCGTCGCCTCCATGGATCTCGACGTCCGCATCGTGACGACCGAGATCCCGTCGAGCGCAGAGGAGAGCGCGACCCTGCAAGGCATCGACGTCGGTCGCCTGCTCCGCACGATCGTGATCAGGCGCGGCGCCGACGACTACGTGTTCGTGCTCGTGCCGGGCGGCCGGCAGATCGACTGGAAGAAGCTCCGCGCCCACCTCGGCGAGCGGCGGCTCTCGCTCCCCGACGCCGACGAGGCGAGAGCGGCCACCGGCTACGAGCGCGGCGCGATCACACCGTTCGGATCGACCTCCGCCTGGCCGGTCATCGCCGATGTGACGATCCGCGGGCTCGGCATCGTCGCGATC
This sequence comes from Actinomycetota bacterium, assembly GCA_041287635.1. Taxonomy (GTDB): domain Bacteria; phylum Actinomycetota; class UBA4738; order UBA4738; family HRBIN12; genus JAOUEA01. Next base: position 5,536 of record JBGGNG010000192.1, read on the forward strand.
GGTGCGGGAGCCCGTGGGGTCAACCTGCACGTCGAGGCCGCCGGCCTGCTCGGGACCCTCGACGCGACCGAGGCCGACGTGACGAACCCCTCGGCCCTCGATCCGGCGCAGCACGACGACGCACCGGGCGCTTGACCACCTGCCTCCTGCGGGGGAGGCTCACGCATGCCGACCGGGGTGCCACGAGCGCGAGGAGGTCTCGCATGAGCACCGCCGCCCGCCGCGTCGTCGCCGGCGAGCAGGTCGATTCGCTCCTCGACGCCCTTGCGTCGGGCGCGACCGAGCCCGCCTCCGGCGCCTTCGCGGCCCTGGCCGCGGCGTCGGGAGCCGCACTGGTGACCGCCGTGGCCCGACGCACGCTCCGACGCCTCGCCGACGACGACCCCCAGACCGCTCGCCTCGAGGAGATCGCAGCGGAGGCCGACGCGGCCCGGCCGACGCTGCTCGCGTCGGCCGACCGCGACGCCGAGCTGCAGCACTAGCTCGCGCTGGCGGCGCGCATGCGCCAGGACTCGGAGAAGCGGCGAACGGCCCGCCTCGTCACCCTGCAGTCGGTCCTCGAAGACGCGGTCGACGTCCAGCTCGATCTCGCCCGACGTTCCGTCTTGCTGGCGGGGCTCGCCGAGGAGGCGACGTCGGTCGCCGACCCGAACGCCGCAGCCGACGGGCTCGCGGCGGTCGCTGCCCTGCATGCGGCGGCGGTCGCGGCGCTCGCCACCGTCGAGCTGAATGCCTTCGCGATCGTCGATCCCGCTCGCCGCGACGAGCTCACGGCGACGTGCGCCGCGCTCGGGGAACGCGCCACGAGCATGCTCGGCGATGCTCGCGCCGGCTTCGGCGGCCGCGTGCAGCCCGGTTCCTCCTGAGCTCACTCTCTTACGATGGCCGCGATGTCCGGCCCCCTCGCCCACGCGCGGTTCGCGTCGCTTCCCTCGGTGCTGTTGCACGACCACCTCGACGGCGGCGTGCGGCCCGGGACGATGCTCGAGCTCGCGGATGCCACGGGGTACGACGGCCTCCCGGCGGACGATCCCGTGGGACTCGCGGCCTGGATGACGCGAGGCGCGCACCGCCGCGATCTCGAGCTGTACCTCGAGACCTTCGTGCACACGGTCGGCGTGATGCAGACGACCGATGCCCTGGCGCGGGTCGCGGGAGAATGCGCCGAGGATCTGGCCGCCGACGGCGTCGTGTACGCGGAGGTGCGGTTCGCTCCCGAGCTGCATACCCAGAGGGGCTTGTGGCCCGACGACATCGTGGAAGCCGTGCTCGACGGATTCGCCAGAGCCGCCGAGGGTGCGACGATCCGCGTGAACACCATCGTGACCGCGATGCGGACCGGAGGCCGCAGCCTCGAGGTCGCAGAGCTCGCCCTGCGGTGGGCCGATCGAGGGGTCGTCGGCTTCGACCTCGCCGGGGCGGAGGCCGGCTTCCCTCCGGCGGCGCACCGAGCAGCGTTCGACTTGGTGCTCTCCGATACACGTCTCGGCCTGACGATCCACGCCGGGGAGGGCGACGGGCCCGGGTCGATCCGCGGGGCGCTGGCGTGCGGCGCCCAGCGTCTCGGCCACGGCGTCCGCCTCGCCGACGACATCTCGGTCGGCGCCGGTGGGCGCACGAGGCTCGGCCCACTCGCACGGGAGGTGCGGGATCGAGGCGTGCCGCTCGAACTCTGCCCGACGTCGAACGTCCACTCGGGGGCCGCAGCCTCGATCGCCGAACACCCGATCGGCATGATGACCGCGCTGGGCTTCCGGGTCACGGTCAACACCGACAACCGGCTGATGTCGGCCACGACGGAGTCGAACGAGCTCGCGCTGATCGCGCAGGCCTTCGACTGGGATCTCGATCAGGTCGAGGCGGTGGTCGTGACGGCCGCCGAGTCGGCGTTCCTGCACGACGAGGACCGTCGCGAGTTGATCGATGAGGTCGTCCGTCCCGGGTTCGAACGGGTCCGACGCGACGTGTGACGCCGCCCGGGCCCCTGCTCAGCCGAGCGTCGCGAGCCGCGACTCGACGATCCGGCGCAGGTCCCACCCCGCACGGGGCGTTCGGCCCGACAGGACGCAAGATGGGTCGATGCCCGCACGCGAGGACCGCTCGTCGACGGCGCTCCGCGGTTCGTGGCTCGAGCGACCGTGGGGCCGGATGCGCGTCTGGCACGCGGGCACCGGCCCTGCGGTGCTGGCGGTGCACGGGCTCGGCGGCTCGGGCCGGTACTGGCAGGGCCTCGCCGATCGCGTCGGCGACGACGCGACGATCGTGGCGCCGGATCTGCCCGGCTTCGGCCGCTCGGACGCGCCCACCGAGGACGTCGACCGCTCGCTCCTGCTGGCCGACCTCGATGCGGTCGTCGCGAGGTTCGTCGGGGACGGGCCCACCCGCATGGTCGGGCATTCTCTGGGAGGGGTGCTCGCGGCGCTGTGGACGTCTCGGCATCCGGATCGCGTGAGCAGGCTCGCGATGGCCGCCTCTCCGTTCCCCGACGGCACCGCGATGGACGTCCGCTCCCGCGCCGACCTCCGGCCGTCGTCCGTGAGGCGAGCGGCGGCGAAGGTCGCCCGAGCCGTCTGGCCGGCGCTCGCGGTGCCGATCGGGCTGGCACGTGGCTACCCGACGGACGTGGTCGTCGACTTCGGCCGCCAGTCGGTCCGCGCGCGTGCGTGGACGATGTGGTCGCTGTGGTCGGACCCCGACCTCGAGCAGGAGATCGAGACGCTGTCGATGCTCGACGGGTCGACCGCCACGTTGTTGGCGCACGCCCGCGACGATCGCACGGTCTCGATCCGAGCCAACGCGGCGTGGGGTCGGGTCCTGCCTCACGCCGAGCGGCGAGTGCTCGACGGCGGCGGGCACCAGTTCCTGCTGCGATCGGGGTTCCAGCCGGTGGCCGGCTGGCTCGCCCGCGAGGCCATCGAGGGCTAGGCTGAGGCGCATGTCGACCCAGGCGGCACAGCACCACCTCGTGCTCATCCTCGCGCGCGACTTCGCGTCGCGGCTGGCGACGCCGGTGTTCCTCGTCGACGTCCGCGGCACGGTGATCTACTTCAACGAGGCGGCGGAACGCGTGCTCGGTCGTCGCTACATCGAGGGCGGCGGCATGGAGGCCGAGGAGTGGAGCACCCTGTTCGCGCCCTCGGACGACGACGGCAACCCGATCGAACTCAACGCACTGCCGCTCGGGGTGGCGATCCTCGAACGGCACCCGGACCACCGCATGCTGCGGATCCACAGCGCCGACGGCACCGAGCGGCGGATCGAGGTCACGGCGTTCCCCCTCTTCGCCCACGAGGACGAATGCCTCGGCGCGATCGCGATCTTCTGGGAGACCCCCGAGGGCGCGGAGCGCTAGGTGCACGTGCGCATCTGGGGGTGCCGAGGCTCGATCGCCACACCCGGCCCCGAGACGATCCGCTACGGCGGCAACACGTCGTGCGTTGAGGTCCGCGGCGATCACGGAGAGGTGATCGTGCTCGACGCTGGCACCGGTGCGCGACCGCTCGGTGAGCGATTGATGGGCGAGCACGAGCCTTCGCTCAGGGTCGACCTGCTCCTCACCCATCTGCACGTCGACCATCTCGAGGGCCTCGGCATGTTCGCTCCGATCTGGTCGCCCGAGACCGAGCTGCACATCTGGGGACCGCCCTCCCCCGTCGCCTCGCTCGACGAGCGGATCGCCACCTACTTCTCCCCGCCGCTCTTCCCGGTGCACCTGACCGAGGTACCCGCACGAGTGAGCTTCCACGACGCACCCCGAGAGCCGTGGACGATCGGATCGATCACGGTCTCCGCGCATCCGATCCTGCACCCGGGCGCCACGGTGGGGTACCGGCTGGAGTCCGAGGACCGCACGCTCGCCTACGTGACCGACCATGAGCCGGCCCTCGGCACGGATCTGGACGCCGTCGACACGAGCTGGATCTCAGGGTACGCGCTCGCCCACCACGCAGACCTGCTGATCCACGACTGTCAGTACACGGTGGAGGAGTACGCGTCGCACGTGGGGTGGGGTCATCCGAGCGTGGCCCACGTGGCGGCGTTCGCGCGCCGGGCCGAGGTGGGCCGCCTCGTGATGTTCCACCATCATCCCGGCCACACCGACGACCAGCTCGACGCGATGCGCGGCGAGGTGCTCTCCGGATGGTCCGTCGATCCCGCTCGGTGCATCGTGGCGGCCGAGGGCGCCGAGATCGTGGTCTGAGGATTGCGTCAGACCGCGGCCACGTGCAGGCCGACCCACGACCTCAAGCCGGCACGCCACAACGCCCGCTCGTGATACTCCCCCTCGCGCGAGATCCCCTCCACACCGCCCGCGCGGAGCAGGGCGCGAAGCAGTGGCGCGAGCTGATGCCCGTAGAGCTCCATGCACGCGTGCGGATGCACCCCCGGCCACGAGTAGCACGACACGACCCAGCGCCGGTGGGAACGGTCGACCTCATCGGGCACCTCGTCCCAGGCGGGGTCCTCGGGGCCGAAGGCCCATCGGTCGAGGTTGCCCTGGGGGATGCCCTCGATGCCGCGCACGGTCGGCGGACTCTCGTGCAGCAGGTACGGATCGACCACGAGGTCGCAGATGACCGCGTGCTCGGGCAGGCAGGCGAGCCACGAGTTCGGCACCAGGGGCACGCTCGGATCGTGGCGCTGGGTAGAGTCGACGAGCACGTCGGTGACGGCCAGGCGCTCCCTCATGTACTCCGTGCGCCCCGTGAGGTTGCGACCGACCGTCGTGACCTCCACCCCGGGAAGATGCGCCAGGCGGTGAGCGCGCTCGAGGTTCCCGTACTTCGTCGCCGCCTCGACGGCGTCTTTGCCGATCGCGCCGGCGCCGAGCACGGTCACCCGGATGGGCGACCGCGTGGGACGGGCGAACTCCGGCCACTCGCGCTCCAACACGTCGAACGCGGCCTCGAGCCCGTTCCACGCGACGTCGCGGCCGTCGACCACGAGCCGATGTCCGATGTCGTCGGTGAGCAGGTCGAGCGAGATCGCATCGAGGCCGAGCTCCACGAGCCGCGCGACCCGGCGCGGCCGGGTCGGGAAGTGCAGCATCGACACGAGCATCGCGCCTCGCCGCAGCAAGTGCAGCCGGTCCTCGGGCGCCCGCAACACCAGCACCACATCCTGCGCGAAGGCATCCTCGTTCGATCCGACCATCACGTTCGGACCCACCCGCAAGTAGTCCGCGTCGGAGTAGCCCATGCCCGACCCGATGGCGCCCTCGACGACGATGCGGCCTCCGAGGTCGGCGACCGCAGCGACCAGGTCGGGGAGGAAGTCGCGACGCTCCCCCGCTTCCTTGTGCATTCGGGGCAGGCCGAGGGTCGGCACCGTCACGCCAGCCACCTCCCCAGCTCCGCATGAGCGACTGCCCGCTCCCGCGGATCGTCGCTATCGACGTCGAGCCGGTCGGGCGGCACACGCAGCACCACACCGAGCACGAGCTCGATCTGTCGACCGTACACGCGCATGCAGTCCACCGGCTCGATACCCGGCCAGGCGTAGCACGACAGGGCGAGGCGCCGCTGCCTCGTGTCGATCCCGTGGTCGAGCTCGTCCCACGCGGCGTCGTCGACGGGGAAGACGTATCGATCCAGATTCCCATGGGGCACGCCCTCGATGCCCTTCGTGAGGGGCGGATCGACCGATGTGTCGTACGGGTCGACGGCGAGATCGAGGATCACCGAGTCGGCAGGTAACGCCGCGATCCATGGGTTCGGCACGATCGGTCGGGTTGCGTCGAGTCGCTGCGTGGCGTCGATCAGCAGGTCGGTGACTTCGAGTCTGCCGAGCAGGTAATCCTCGTGACGTGTGAGGTCGAAGTCGACGACCGTGACCTCCACGCCGGGCACGTCGCTGGCGGCCAGCTCTGCCCGCAGCTCCGGATCGCCGTAGCGCGTGGCGGCGCGGACCGCGTGCGCGCCGACCGCGCCGGCGCCGAGGCAGGTCACGCGCAACGGCCGGCGGCTTGGATGGGCGAAGTGCGGGTGCATCCGCGCGATCTCCACGAACGCGAGGCGCACACCGTTCCATCCCACGGCCTCCAGGTATTCCACCTGGCGCCGGCCGAGGTCATCGACGACGGCATCGAGCGAGACGGCACGCAGACCGAGATCGGCGACCAGCTTGGTGCGGTGTGGACGGGTCGGGTAGTGCAGCATCGTGACCAGCACCGCGTCCGGGCGCATCGAGCGCAGCGCGGCCTCGTCGGGGCAACGGATCACCGTGACGATGTCGCTCGCCAACACCTCGGCGTAATCGGCGAACCGCACCTTCGGCGAGGCGGCGAGGTAGGCGTCCTGACCGAAGCCCATGCCGGCGCCGTACCCGTGCTCCAACACGATCTCGCCCGCGCCCGCTCGATCGGCGGCGGCGACGAACTCCGGTAGGAAGTCGCGGCGCTCGCCGGCTTCCATGTGCATGCGAGGGAGGCCGAGGACGGGCGGCACGATGTACTGCGGCGTACCGTCGGTCGCACCCATCGCTCCTCCTCGACCCCACCCTACGCGGGAGTCCGCCCCGTCCACGCCGGACTCCGGACCCGGGGGTCGAGGGGCGATCGGCTCGGCCACCTACACTCGGACGGTGACGCCCGACGAGACCACGCCCGTCCCGCCGCCGTCGACGACCGCGGCCCCGTGGCGCGACGTGTTCCGCGGCCGGCCGGGACGCCTCACGGCCGGATTGCTCCTGCTCGAAGCGCTCGTCGCGGTCCAGGTGCTGATCGTGGCGACGATCATGCCCGACATCCGCGAGGAGCTGGGCATGGTGCAGCTCTACGGGCTCGTTTTCACCGCGTCGAGCCTCGCGACGATCGCCTCGATCCCGATCGTCGGCCGCGCGGTCGACCGGTTCGGGACCAAGGCGGTGCTCGTCCCGGTCCTCGCGGTCTTCGCGGCCGGCCTGCTCGTGTCTGCCACGGCCCCCGCGATGCCCGTGCTGCTCATCGGCCAGTTCCTGCAGGGTGCAGGCGGGGGTGGTCTCTACGCGCTCTCGCTCGGCATGGTCGCGAAGACCTACCCGGACGCGCTGCGGCCGAGGGTGCTCGCCCTTCTCGCCACGATGTGGATCCTGCCCGGGTTGGTGGGGCCACCAGTCGGGGCCGCGATCGCCAGCACGCTCGGGTGGCGCTGGGCGTTCGTGGCGCCGATCCCGGTGTTGTTCGCGACCTGGGGATTGATCGCTCCCGTGCTCGACCTGGTGCCGCGCCCCGTGTCCAGCGGGCGGGCGATCTCGCTGCGCTGGCCCCTGCAGCTCATGGTCGGCGCCGGCTTCGTCTTCGCCTCGATCACGGCGTTCGCCTGGTGGGTGCCGCTCGCCGTGGCCGCCGGCCTCGCGATCGGCGTACCGGCGCTGCGCCACATCGCCCCGCGCGGCACCTTCCGTGCGGCCCCCGGTCAGGGCGCGATCGCCGCGGCGGCGTTCCTGCTGTCGCTGTCGTTCCTGGCGATGGACGCGTTCCTCACCCTGATGCTGACCAGGGTGCGAGGGCTCTCGCTCGCGGCGGCCGGGCTCGCGATCACCGTGGCGACGGTGACGTGGGCGATGGGCGCCCTCTGGCAGTCGAACCGCGCCGGTTACCGCTCGCTGGGATGGCTCGTCGGCGTGGGCGCTGCGCTGCTCTTCGTCGGACAGGCAGCGGTCGCGAGCACGCTGTGGCTGCATGTGCCGCTCGTCGTCGCCTACGTCGGGTGGGGCGTGGTCGGGGTAGGCATGGGCATCGCGTTCGCGACGATCCCGCTCGCCGCGATGCGCGTCTCGGAGGCGGGTGAGGAGGGCGAGGAGCTCTCGGCCGTGCTGCTGATGGACATGCTTGGCGTGGCGACCGGCGCGGGACTCGGAGGCGCGGCGATCGCCCTGTCGGGCGCGCTCGATGCACCGTTGCGCGCCGGGCTGGGCGGCGCATTCGCGCTCGCGCTCGTCGCAGCCCTCGTGCTGCTGGCCATCACCCCCCGCATCCCGTCGGGGCCGCAGACCGTCCCGACGGAGACCCCCTAGGCTCGCAACCGTGGCCAGATCGATCCGCATCGGCGTCCAACTCCCCGAGGTGGAGCGCGAGGTGCGCTGGCCCGAGTACCTCGCGATGGCGAGGACCGCCGAGCGGGTCGGATTCGACTCGGTCTGGGTGGGCGATCACCTGCTGTACCGAGGCGACGGGCGGCCCGAGCGCGGGCCGTGGGAGGCATGGACGACCCTCGCGGCGATCGCCGAGGCGACCGAGCGCGTCGAGCTCGGGCCACTGGTCGCGTGCGTGGGGTTCCACGCGCCCGCGATGCTCGCGAAGCAGGCCGCGACCGTCGACGAGATCTCCGGCGGCCGGCTCGTGCTCGCGCTCGGCGCCGGCTGGAACGCGGCCGAGTTCCGGGCGTTCGGGTTCGCGTTCGATCGGCGGGCCTCCCGGTTCGAGGAGTCGTTCGAGGTGATCCGTCGGCTCGTTGCCGGCGAACGGGTCACGATGCACGGCAAGCACGTGAGGGTGGACGACGCCGTGTTGCTTCCCCCGCCGGCGCGGACGCCCCGGCTGATGATCGGCAGCACGGGTCGGCGGGTGCTCACCGCCACTCTCCCACACGTCGACGCCTGGAACACCTGGTTCGACTGGTACGGCAACTCACCCGAAGGATTCGCGACACGCAACGCCGAGATCGACGCGATCGCACGCGACGTCGGCCGCGACCCGGCCGGGATCGAGCGCAGCGCGTGCCTGCTAGTGGCCTTGGACCCGACGACGCGCGAGCGTCCGCTCGACCCGAGCGCCCCGCCCGTCACCGGCTCGCCGGCGGCGATCGCCGAGGCGATCGACGCCCTGGGAGCGGCGGGCGCCGACGAGGTGATCCTCGTGGTCGATCCCATCACGGAGCGCTCGATCGAGGCGCTCGGTGGGGCGCTCGCCCTACGGCATTGAACGAAGGGCTCCCTCGAGGGTCCGAGCAAGGAGTTGCGGAATATTGCTCTCCGATCGTCCTCGGCGTCGCTCGCCCGTGTGCCGTCCCCCACAACGCCTCTCGGCGCAGCCCGTGGGCCCGGGTCGCCAGCCGAGGCTGACGGCACAGAGTGCGCGTCCCTAGTGTCCGCCCCCAACAGGTCGCTGGAGAGGCGGCTCGAGAGACCTGAAGGGAGCGATTTCCGTGCGCAGCATCTCGCGCAACACCTCGTTGACGATCGTGATCATCATGGCTGCCTCGTTGGCGGTGACGGTCATGCCGTCGTCGTCCGGAGCCGTCGAGAAGCGATTCTCGGTGTTCTGTGACTTCAGCCACTCGACGCGGCAGGACCCGATCGTGGCCCCCGGTCACCACCGGCGGAGCGACCACGAGCATGTGTTCTTCGGGAACCGCTCGACCCGCTCGCACTCGACGTATCGATCGATGAGGCACGCCGGCTCCACATGCCGGTTGAGCGGTGACACCGCCGGCTACTGGGTGCCCGCTCTCGTCGACCTTGACGGAAAGCTGGTGAAGCCGCATGGGACCTTCGCCTACTACCGCTCCGTCGGGGCGCTGGCCGACGTGAACATCCGCGCCTTCCCCAAGGACTTCCGCATGATCTCCGACGACTTCCACTTCCATTGCGGGGACGACCGCAACGAGTCGGACGTGCCGCTGGACTGCTCGAACGTGGCGGGCGGGAAGCGACTTCGGCTCTCCGTGATCTTCCCGTCGTGCTGGGACGGTCGGCGGCTCGACTCCAAGGACCACATGCGGCACGTGGCGTTCCCCACGGGGAAGGGCTGCCCCGACCGCCACCCGGTTGAACTGCCGAGGCTCGCGATCATCGCGCAGTTCCAGGTGCAGGACGCCGAGGGCTTCCGGCTGAGCTCGGGCTCGCCCGACACCGCGCACGGCGATTTCTGGAACACCTGGCACCAGAAGACGCTGCGCGACCTGGTGCAGCGGTGCCTCGGGCGTGGCGTGAACGAGCTCTGCGGTCAGATCCGCTCGTGACCCGCTGGGCGGCCGGGGCCGCTCAGCGCCGACCGCCGCCGACCCGAGCGTCGATCGGGCGATCGAACGCGATCACCGTCAGCTCCGCCGGGCGATCGCGTTCGAGCCATGCGAACGCGAGGCCGGGGCCGTCGGCACGAGCGCCGCTCGTGACGTAGCCGATCGTGCGATCGCCTGCGCGGACGGGCTCACCCCCGCTCACGAGGCCGTCGACCTCGAGGCGCACGAGCTCACACGGGCCCGCGTCGTCGGCGGCGCGGGCTGCGAACCGGGCGAGTCCGGCGGGGCGGGGGGCGTGCTCCGCGGTCACGTCGACGCCCGCTGCGGCGTATCCGGCATCGAGGCGCAACGTCTCGAACGCGCGACGACCCGCGGCGACCAGGTCGAGATCACGGCCCGCGTCCCACACGAGGTCCCAGAGGCGGAGTCCGAGGTCGGCGCTCGTCGTGAGCTCCCACCCCGGCTCGCCCACGTAGGACACCGACTGGGCGGTCACCGGCACCCCGTCCACGTCGAGCTCACGAACCTGGAACCTGCCGAACGCGAGCGCGTCGGCGCCGCCCGTCACGAGTGATCCGAGCACGTCGGCGGCTCGGGGTCCCCAGAGACCGAGTGCGCACGTCGCGGTCGTGACGTCGCGCACCGTCACCGAACCGTCGTCGGGGGCCTCGCGGTGGAGCAGCGCCACGTCGGCGGGGGTCCCGAGGCCCACGACCCAGCGGTCCGGCAGCACGCGCGAGACGACCGCGTCGGTCAGCACCGTGCCCCGAGGACCGAGCACGAGCGTGTAGGCGGCCTAGCCCGCGGGTCGATCGAGATCGGC
>JBGGNG010000193.1:0-4300 GCA_041287635.1 Actinomycetota bacterium
CGAGGCGTACTGGTGAGCGGGACAATTGACGCTCCTGCCTGACGGTGCGCATCACGACCAAGGACTAGGGACGAAAAAAGCCGGCGGTGTCGAGATGCCGGGGATCCTTTGGTCCGAGCCACTTGCGCCGCACAGCCTCGAGAACGTCGGGCCCTGACGCTGCGGTTCTTCTCTCTGGAACTGAAAGGCGGATGGTCAGTTTCGCGGCAGGTACTTGCTGGGTCCCGTCAAGGATCTTGCGTGGTAAGCGAGTGGTAAGGGCCTGAACTGGGACAACGGATCCGCCACGTTCGGCGGATTTGGCTGGCAGCCAAGAGGTCAGGGGTTCGACTCCCCTTGGGTCCACCGAGAACGCCGAAATTCCCTGGTAGACAAGCCAATATTGGCTGAAGCACGCGAAGAATCGAACCGGGGGGCGGGAGATCGTTGGAATCGTGACTCACGTCTCGTGGCCGCTGAACGACGAGATGCGGGCGCGGCGAGAGGACGACGTCCATCAAGTGGTGGCTACCGTCCGCGTCGGTGACGACGGGATGGACAAGACGGGTAAGCGCCGCCGCCGTCTGGGCGTGATCGGGTTCGGCTAGACCGCTGGGAACTAGCGCCTGAACTCGAACCAGACCCGACCGGGCGGACCTGCTTCGTACCCCCACTGGTCGGCGGTCTGGTCCACGAGGTGAAGTCCGAACCCGCCCACCCGATCCGGACCTTCGATGCTGGGCTCAACCAGCCGGACCTCAGCAGCAGGCGTGGGCTGTTCCACCTCGATCCTGACGTGGTCCTCGTCGGCCTCGATCACCATGCGCACGACATCGCGATCTCGCAGCCCAGCATGGCGAACGGCATTGGTGGCGATCTCGCTGAGGGCCAAGCGCGCGTAGTCGTGACGCTCGCCCAACTCCGGCGGGGGGATGGCCCGGCTGAGGGCGGATCTGGCGAGAAACGGGGCCTTCTCGTCGGCGGGTAGGATCACTTCCCTGCGCAGGATTGAGGCTTCCCTTCGCTGGAGAAATTCGGTATATGTTTCGCGAAATCGGTACCCCACAGGAGGTTCGTGCAAACCCGGCCCGGGAGGATGCGCATGGACACTGTTGAGCCACTGCCGTTCAGTCTGGATGTCGATGCCCAGGAAGAGCGGACCGTGTTCCGACTCGTAGGCGAGCTGGATATGGCAACCGCGCCGCAGCTAGAGGAGGCGCTGCGCACTGGCGAGCACGAGAACGCCTCCGAGATCGTTTTCGATCTCCGTGGCCTCTCGTTCCTCGACTCGATGGGGCTCTCGGCCCTCCTGCGAGCGCGCGCGGCGGGTCGTGACGGTCACCGGAAGGTGTCTTTCGTGCGGGGAGGCGACGTCGTGAGCAAGGTCATGCAGCTCACGAAGATGGACGATCGGCTGGACTGGGTCGATCCTCCAGAAGAGCGCGAGGAAGCCGTCTAGACGGTCGAGCCAGGGCTAGACATTCGATGTCGCCGTGACTGCAGGCGGGGTCTGTTACCCGCCCGGCGACGCTCCTCTCCGACGAAGCGGGAGGGGACGGTTGCGATCACCGCAGCCGTCCGTCTTCCGTTGCGTCGGCGAGGCCGGGAAGTTGCTGCTTGTGGGTGAAGTTGGTTTCGGTTCTTGCTGGCTTGGGTAGGGAACGATCATGGATGACCTTCTGATGATCCGAGGTCCACGCCGGGCGTTGGACCCAGTCCTCATCGGTGAGGCAGTCGCCCACCTCGACCCGCGCGATGGACGACGGTACGGGCGGCCGAGGAGAGTTCGTCGGTTCCAAGTCGCGCCAGGCGAGCAGCGGATCCTTCACGGCGTCGGTGCTGACGGTCCCCGGCGGGCTCGGCGAACCTGAATCCGGGCCCGCTCGGCTACGGCTTGAGGTGCCTTTGCTCATACACCAGGGCGCGGACCTCGGCTGACTCGGCCATGCCCGACCTTAGCTTCCGATGGCACATGGTCCCGACGCCCGGTACGCCGCGTCTTTGAACGGTCCGTGCAGTGTTCGGCCCTCTGGTGAAGGGACGGATGGCCCATTGCGGCTGGCGGCGACGTCGATAGCGTCCGCCCGTGATCTACCTCGTGCGCCGCGCCTACGTCGTCGATCCACCGGTCGCGCGGAGCAAGGAGATCGAATGGCTTCTCGAGGGCGCCTTGGCGGGAGTGCCTGACATCGAGAGGGCGTCCGTCTTCGCCGAGCTCGGTGACGACACCCTCAAGGGGATCGTCATCGAGGTCGCTGTCGAGGCCAGCGACGCGGCGACGGCGTCGAAAAGGGGTCGAGTCGCGATCCGATCGGAGCTGCGGCGACTGGGGGTCTCCGCATGGAACCTGCGACTGGCAGATGGCCTCACCTCGGAGGCGCCCTCCTCGACAGGCGGTTGAGAACCTGCCGACCGCTTCTTCAGCTGTTCGTTACTCGACCGGAACACCCACACTCGTGGCCCCGCATCCCGCCATCGCTCCACGTCCGCACGTCGGCACAACCGGTGTCGTCCGACCACCTTCGCGGGCTTCGGGAAGTCCTCGCGCTCGGCGACGACCTGGCTTACGCGTTGAATGCTCACACCGAGGATCGGGGCGATGTCGGTCACGCGCAGGTAGCCCTGCTCGACCGGGGCGCGGACCTCGGCTGACTCACCCAGGGGCAAGTCTCTTGGCCGTTATTGCCCCAGGGCTAGTGACAAGCTTCCACGCCTCTGCTGCTTCGCAGCGGATGGGCGAGCCTTGACCAAGGGTCGGAGAGTTGGAGCCGATACCAGGTGTTCACGGTCGTGCGCCAGCCCCCGCGTCGGCACGGATAGGGCACCTTCGTCACGTAGAGATCGTCCGGCGCAGCGATATGGGCGCTCTCTGCAGCGACCGTTTGCCAGTCCGCCGCCGGGCTCCTTCGGTACTGCAGCCGCACGATCATCCTGATGAGGGTCGTGCCTCCGTCGAGACAGAAGATGTTTCCCTTGGCGACCACATAGCCGTCCTCTCTGTTCCATGGCGTGACGGCACCGACCCCGCAGTCGGGTGGTTCTCCCGCCGATCCGTGAGCCGGGAATGACACGACGACTCCGAGGCTGAGCACCACCAAAGCCCCCACACGCGCGGACAGCCTTTGCCTACTCACGATCAACCATCCTTAGGCCGCTAGGACACGGTGGTCAAGGCGCGCGAGCCTGGATTGGTGGCGACACGCAGCGACCCCCGAGTTACGGGGAACCGAAAGCCCGGGGGCCTCTACGTCCGACGAGTTGTCCTAGGTCGCGGACCTCCAGGTTGTGCGGGTGAAAGGCCCGACCGATTCGGAGCTTCGTCGTAACTCAAGGCTAGACCTCACTCAGGCTTGTGTAACCCCCCCGCCTGTGGTCGGACAGACGGGCTAGCCCGAGCCATGCTCCCGATCCTCGTGCAGCACCTTCCTCGAGACCGCGACCGGATGGGGCTGCGCGAGGTGCAGATGGCGGGACGGCTCGGACTGAACCCTCACCGAATACCAGGCGCTCGAGGTGGGGAGATGCACATCAGCTTCGACCTGTACGAGCGCATCGTGGAGTTGTGTGGGTGGCCCCGCTAGCTCAGCCCGACCTGCGCTGCCTTCATCGTCGGCGATGCCTGAGCGGCGAGAGCAGTGAGCCCACCGGGCGGGTACACCCGGCGGGCTCATCGCCCTCACTGCCCGACGACCTGATCGGAGCTTCAGGCTAGGCAGGGATTGGCTTCATCGGTGGTCGGTGCTGCGCCGGGTGGCAGCCCGACGAACGTGGCAACCAGTACGACCCCGCCCTCTCCCACGTTGAGCGCCTTGTGCACGTGACCAGGCGTCTCCATGAAGATCTCACCTGGGGTGTAGACGGTTCGGGTGCAGTCCCCTTCCTCGATGATCGCCACACGGCCCGCCTTCACGAGAACGAAGACGTGGGCGGGATGGGAGTGCCATCCCGTGGTGCCGTTGGGCTCAAGCTGGGCGCGGACGAACAAGGTGGTGCTAGGTCCGTCCGGTTGGATGGACAGCGAATCGATCGTCGTCGCCCCGAGGACCTTGGCGACGTACCCCCGGCTCGGCGTCGCGACCGCAGCCCCGACCGTGAGGACCAGGACAGCCGCCAGAGCGATGATTACGCGCTTCTTCTTCATTTTGGCGTCCTTCCTTCCTTCGAAGCGGGCTGGTTTCGACTGAGCTTCATCGCCTTCCTCCCTTCTCGATCCGCGATGAGCGCTCGTCCATCGCGACGCTACGAAGGTCGTTCCTCCGGCTCTACGGTGGCGGCCTGGCGAACGCCGGGATGCTGCCATCCCGGCTCGATACCGTGCTGG
>JBGGNG010000194.1:0-4292 GCA_041287635.1 Actinomycetota bacterium
TTCCTGCAGATGCTGGTGCCCCTGCTCGTGTTCTTCGCCTTCCAGCGCTACTTCGTGCAGGGGCTGCTGGCCGGATCACAGCGATGATGAACGAGATCCCGCCGCCGCTGGTGTCCGCTCTGATCACCTCGGTGTCGGGAGTTCCCTCGACGACCTGGCCGACGCGAAGCTGCGAGGACCGATCGGAGACGTCCTGCCGCGACTGGTGTCCGCCCGCAGCGAGTAGCACGGTGTTCGACGTGGTCGTGCCCCCTGGATTCGGCGTCAGCCCGAGGCCGGTCGGTGCGCGCCGGCTCGGCGGCGCCGCCACGCCCATCGCCCCACGATCGCCGCCGCGACCGCGCCGAATACGGCCCAGCCGATCGACGACAGGATGCGGTCGATCAGGTCCACGTTGTTCCCGATGACGGTGCCGAGCAGCACCACGGCAGTCGCCCAGGCGGCGACCAGTGGGATCGAATACGCGACGAACGTCTTCGTCGGGACCTCCGCGATGCCCGCTGCGAACGGCACCATGCCCGCGACGCCGGTCGCCAACCGTCCGACGACGATCGTCTTGCCCGCGTTCTCGTGGATCGCCTCACTCGCCTTGTCGACCTTGCGGCCGAACCAGTCGGCGAACGGGAGGTGATCGACCGCCGACCGTCCGTACCGCCGTCCCATCAGGAAGCCGGCCATCTCGCCGGCGAGCGCGCCCACGATGCCGAGCACGATCACGATCGGCACCGACATCTCCCCTCTGGCCGCATACACGCCGGCGACGGCGAGGATCACGTCCCCTGGGATCAGCACGCCGAGGAACGCGGCAGACTCCAGGAACATCGCAGCAGGCACGATCGCGTATCCGAGCGTCGTGAAGGCGGGTCGCAGCCAGTCGACGACCTCGGTCACGATCGCCGTCACGGCGATCAGGAACGCTCGAGCTCGGCGGTCGTCGCGATGCCGAGATGGAGCGCGAGGGACGTGAGCCCCGACCACAGCACGAGGGCGACGACCGCGAGCAACGGCCCGTACGTTCGTGTCGTCGTCGTCGACATGGCGAAGTAGAGGCTCAACAGGACCGTGAAGATCGTCCACAGCGTAAGCGCGACGCCTGCACCCGCCGCGCGGTGACGCGCGGAGCCGAGTGGCGCCGTCGGCGCGGCCCGCATCATCAGCAGCAGTGCCGCCCCGACGAGTGAGACGCCGATCGGCCAACGCAGCACGTTCCACACGAGATCGGCCGTACCCTGAAGGCCGAACCCCTCCGCGACGGAGCTTCCGCCGCCGAGCGCGACGCCCCCGACGCCGAGCAGGAGCCCGACCGGCACGGCGAGCAGGGCGGCGCGCACGTACTTGGCGGTGCCCGACCGTTCCTGTTCGTACCCGCGGCCTGCGAGGCGGTCGGCGCTGCGCTGCACCTGAGCCATCGCGAACATGCCCGAGATCCACGCCGCGCCGAGCCCGGCCACGGCAACCATCGCTCCGCCGGAGGCTCCCTGCTGGGCGGCCTCCTGGATCAGACGCCCGGAAGGACCGGGAGCGACGCTCGTCGCGAGGTGCTGCACCGTCCGCCGGATCTCGGCGAGCCCGAGCACGCTCGCAAGCCCGACGAGCCCGATGAACCCCGAGATCATGATGAACACGCTCTGGTACGCGAGAGCTCGGGTGTGGCTAGTGCCGTCGGTCACCCGATAGCGGTGCTCCACGTCGCTCGCGAACCTCCAGAAAGGACGGACAGACGCGGCCGGCACCCGGATCGTGGAGTCGTGGATCGTGGAGCGCATCTACGAGACATTCCCCGCACGTGCCGCGGGCAAACCGCGACCAGATCGCCCGCAGACGTCAAGCGCGACATCGCCGTTCCCCTCGACCCGGGGCCTGCGATCATGGGCAGGGTTACGGCCTCCTCGACCTGGGTAGGGCGCACGCAGAAAGGAGGCGCGCGATGGAAACGTTGATGATCGCCGCCCTCGGCCTCGTCACCGCGAGCGTGGTGCTGTGGGCGGCCTTCGATGACGAGTGAGTCCGTTCTGACCGACTCGGGTATCAGGCCCGGCGCCGAACGGCCTCGCTGGAGGGAAGACACGATGCTGCGAGGGATCGATGCAACCGCGATGCTGGCGACGCGGAACCTGCAAGAGGCGCGCGCCTTCTATGCGGACGTGCTCGGATTCGAGGTGCGCGATGACGCGGCGAGCGGGATGTGTTCGTTCGAGAGTGGTCGAACCCCGATCGCGATCTACGAGTCCGAGTACGCCGGAACGAACGAGGCGAACGCGCTGGCCTGGTCTGTCGGGGACGCCTTCGACGACGTCGTGCAGACGCTCCGCGACCGGAGGGTCACGTTCGAACGGTACGACGACCTGCCAGGACTGACGCGCGACGGCGATGTGCACGTCGCGGAAGGGTTCAAGGCCGTGTGGTTCAAGGATCCCGACGGGAACATCCTCCACATCAACGGCCGGTAGCGCGCATCCGCCGGATCCGAGTGGCAACCGTCAGCCGAGCTCGCGGGCGAGCTCGTCGCGCGACAGGAAGCCGATCGCGTCGTGGATCGCGGTGTTGCCGTCAGCGTCGAGTGCGTGGGCCAGCGTCAAGGTTTCCACCACGCAGCCGCCCGAGAAGGTGGATGTCCTGCGGACATCGCCGTCGATCGTGGACGTCCGCTGCATGACACCGTCGTCCGGCGGGGTGTCGTCGACCGGATCATCGGCAGGGACGCACGATGGCCGGAGGACGACTCGAAGCTGTGCGCCGTCTTCGTGGGCGAGGGTGAAGGTTCCGGCATCGTCGTCGGCCGAGAACATGTCGACGACCCATCCGTCCGGCAGGCTGGCGATGCACGGCACGAGTCGGGCGGAGGGGACGGACTCCGCCATCAAGACCGTCGCGGGGACGACGCGACACCGAGGCTCCTCGTTCGGTCGGCTGCAGGCGGCCGCCGGCGCGAGTCCCACCGCAACCGCAAGCAGCCAGACCCGACGATGCGAGAGCGAACGCATCACAACGTCCTCGGGTTCGCGAGGTTGACCGCGAGCAGTGCCAGGAACGCGGCTGCGACGACCACGGTGCGCGCGGTCAGCACGATGCGACGCATGCTCCATCGCTGGATCGCGATCGGGTCGTGCTCGGGTGCGAGGGCCCTGTACCGGTCGATGAGGTCCGGCGCGACTTCCTTCAGGCGCTCACGGAGCTGCCGCGGGATCGCCGGCCCTCGAGCGGCGCCGAAGGCCTCGCCGATCTCGTCGGGTTCGAACATCTGCACGGCTCGGTCGTACACGCGCTCCGGGGTGGCGGCGAGCCCGAGCACCAGCATCATGTTCGCGAGGTCGACCACCTGACGCCAGGGCGTCGGGCGCATCTGGCCGAATGCGACGTCGATCAAGAACACCTGTTCGCCCCGCACCAGCACGTTGGCCGGCTTGATGTCGCGGTGCGCGAGCCCGTGGTCCCACAGCGTGCGGATGATGCGAAGGCCGTCATCGATCGCGGCGTCCGTCAGTTCGGTGTCCTCGTCCGCCTCGGTCGCTCGTTCGAGGAACGTCATCAACAGGAGGTATTCGCGCTCGGCCTCGAGCTCGACGAATCCTCTCGGTTCCACGCCGCGGACCTTCGCCTCGCGCATCACTCGCAGCATGTAGTCCTCGTACTCAACCAGCCGGCGGACGGACTCGAACGCGACCTCGTCCTCCAATTCGCCGTACAGGATCGTCCGCGAGAGCTTGTACCAACGGTCGGCCCGCAGGTGCCCGGCGGAGTACAGCTTGCCGAACAACGTCTCCGTGTGGTCGTCCTCCGCTCGACGCACCTCGAGCCGCAGCGGGGTCGATCCGCCGGAGCCTTCCTCGCCGAAGGGCTCGACCGTGACCAGCTCGAGCCCGGCCTGCTCGTCGAGGGCCTCGCGGATCGCCTCTTCCCGGCGCTCGTCGATCGCGAGGTGTGCGGCTCGGCCGCGGTCATACCGCACGGGGAAGATCTCGTCGGGGACATAGAGCCGGAACGCGAGCGTCGCTGCCGCCGCCGCCCCGATCGCCCCGAAGAGCACGTCGCTGGGATGGTCCACCCCGAGGTAGACGCGCGCGACTGCCAGCAGACCCACGAGGACCGCGGCGCACCACATGGCGCGCGTCCGCCATCGACCCGCGGGGACGAGTGCGTAGCCGGCCCCGACCGCGGCCACGGCGAGCGCCGCCACGTGGGTTGACGGGTGGGCGTATCCCTCCCATCCATAGAGGTAGGGCACGTCCCACGGCCGGGGACGCCCGATCACCCACGTGAGGGTCGAGGCGGCGACTCGCGCAACCAGGAGC
>JBGGNG010000195.1:0-4380 GCA_041287635.1 Actinomycetota bacterium
CACCCCGACCGGAACGCGCGAACTGTATCACCCACGCCTACGCAACCTGACGCCGTGGGTGCATCACTTCGCATAGCTGTGGAGGCCGACGATCCAGAGGTTCACGGCGTAGTACGTGATCAACAACGAGACGAACCCGACGAGCGCGATCACGGCGGCACGGCGACCCTTCCAGCCGCTCGTGGCACGGGCATGCAGGTACCCGGCGAAGATCACCCAGGTGATGAACGACCACGTCTCCTTGGGGTCCCAGCCCCAGTAGCGGCCCCACGCCTCCTGGGCCCAGATCGCGCCGGCGATCACCGCGAACGTCCAGATCGGGAACGCGACCGCGATGATGCGGTAGGCGAGCCGGTCGAGCCCGGCGGCCGACGGCACGAGCCGGCGCGTCGCCGGCCTGGTCTCGGCGTCCTCGGCCGAGTCCGGCACGAGATCGGCCGGCACGTCGGGGTCGGCGCCGAGGTCGATCGCGCCACCCATGATCGGTGGAGGGGTCTGCGCGCTCATCGACTCCAGACGCCTGCGCTCGCTGCGGTCGACCACGAGGTAGGCGATCGTCGCGATGCCGCCGAGCGCGAAGAGCGACGAGCCCCAGATCGCGGCCTGCACGTGGATCTTGATCCAGTAGGAGTTGAGCGCGGGCACGAGCGGTCCGGGACCCACATAGAGGAACGACACCGCCACCGCCATCGTGAGCACGCCGAACATCAGGGCGAACCCGGTCAGCGATCGCACCTTGTACACGCCCTCCACGACGACCAGGGCTCCCACCACGACGAGCAGGGCGAGCAGCGAGGAGTACTCGTACATGTTGCCCCACGGCACCCGGTCGGCCGCCAGTCCCCGCGCGACGATCGAGACGAGGTTGGCCGCGACGCCCACGACCGCCACCGCCCGCGAGACCTGCCAGATCGGCTCGCGCTTGAAGGCCAGGAAGACGGAGTACCCGACCATCGCCGCGATGTAGGCGAAGAGGGCCACGTTGAACGCGTCGTTCGAGATGCGAGCCCACTGCAGGTCGGTCACGGCGTCTGCACCCTCTCTCGATCCTCTGGCTCTCGGTCCTCCGGCCCCGGGCGTGGCGCCGACGCACCGCCGGCCGCCGAGGAGAGGGCGTCGACCAGGCGGGCGAACTCCTCCTCGAACTGCGGCTTGCGCTGCAGCGCGAACCCGCCGACGCGCACCGTCGCCCCATCGCCGTGGGGATCGGCGCGCACCCAGACCTTGCGCCGGGAGCCGTACAACGCGGGCAACAGTCCCACGAGGATGAGGATAGCGGCGGCCAGCACGAGGGGCACCCCGGGGTCGCGCGCCACCTGGAACACCGAGTACTGCCGCAGCTCGGGGAACGATATCGTGGAGCCCGACCCTTCCTCGCCCTCGGCCAGGGCCGCGCCGTCGGCGAGGTCGGCGGTGCGCTCGGCGCCGACGATGCCCGACGAGACCTCGTCGAGCACCGTCGAGTCGAGGCGGTTCGTCGCGAGGTCGCCGAGCACGCCTTCCCAGACCGTGAAACGGATGATCGGGTCGAACTCCACCAGCATCGCCTGCGGCACCGCTCCCCGCTCGAGCAGCGCCGCGAACGCCCGGCTGTCGGGCCACAGCTCGAGCTCGATCGCCCGGTCGAGGCCGCCGGCGCCCGCGCCGGGGAGCTTCACCACGCCGCGCCACGGCATCGCGAACTCGACGACCCCCTCGGGCGCAGGGTCGCGATCCATCAACACGGGGCCCGACGAGACGACCTCGCCGTCGACCGTGACCTGCACCACGGGTGCCCACCCGAAGCTCGACTGGTAGATCCAGAGCCCCTCGACCCTGGCCGGGTGGTTCACCCTGATCGACTCTTCGCGCAGCATCGAGCCGTCGGGCTCGAGCAGGTCGACCTCGGAGACGAAGTCCATCGGCTGGCCCGTGTTCGCGAAGTCGCTCCGGAAGTCCTTCAGGTGCAGACCGATGCCCGTGAAGTCGTCGAAGAAGCGCCCGGCACGGATCGTGCCGTCGTAGTTCGCCTCGGCGTCGACCCACGTCTGCCCCTCGACCACGGCGATCAGGCCGCTGAATCCGGTCCCCTTGCCGTAGACAACGCCGGCCAGCAGCAGGATGAACGCCCAGTGGAACGCGAGGCTCCCGACTTCCCGGGCGAGACCCTTCTCGGCCGCGAGCGCCGGGCGATCCGGGTCATGCGCGACGCGGAACCGGCGCCGGCGCAGCGTGCGGCGCGCCGCCTCGATCGCCGCGTCGGGACCGGCGGCGACCGACACCTCCGCGTACTGCGGGAAAGCGTCGATCTCGCGGGCCTGCATCGGCGGCGTGCGCACGTTCCGCCAGAGCGCCCTCGTCCTCGGCACGAGGCAGGCGACCAGCGAGACGAACAGCAGGGTGACGAGCAGCACGAACCACCACGACCCGAAGACGTCGAACAGCCCGGCCCGGTCGAAGAACGTGCCCCAGAACGGGTGGTCGGCCCGGTACTGCAGCACCCGCTCGGGGGAGTTCGGCCATTGGGGAAGCAGCGACCCGGCGACCGAGGCCAGGGCGATCATCAGCAGCAGGATCAGCGCCGTGCGCATCGAGCGCAGGGTCCGCCAGACGATGGCGACGGACTGGCGCAGCGTGAGGGGCTGGGAAGAGGACATGGGACCGGGGGCCATCCTAGCTGCGCGCCCTCAGATGCCCAGGGTGAACCGATCGGCGAGCGGGGCCACGATTCTCGTGAACTCGCCCGTGAACAGGAGCACACCCACGACGACCATGAGGGAGCCCGAGACGATCGCGATCGCGGTGTAGCGGCGCTTGACCCAGTCGAAGGCTCCCATGAACCTCGTCACCCCGAGGCCCACGAGCAGGAACGGAACGCCGAGCCCCGCCGAGTAGCTGACGAGCAGCAGCACCGCCCTCGCCGTGCTGCCGCTCGCCGCGATCACGAGGATCGACCCGAGCACGGGGCCGATGCAGGGGGTCCAGCCCGCAGCGAAGGCCATGCCGAGCGGCACCGCGCCGACGCTGCCCGGCCGCACACGAGCGAGGAACGGCCGGCGCTCTGCGTAGAGCGCCAACGAGCCTCGGCGCAGCGCGTACCCGATCATCAGCACCCCGAACGTGATCACGATCGCGCCGCCCACCCGCTGCCCGGTCGTGCCCTTGAACACCTTCACGAACGTCGAGGAGAACGCCCCGAGCAGCACGAACACGATCGTGAAGCCGAGGATGAACAGCAGCATCGGCGCCAACGGCCTGCGATCGACGCCCGACTCCTCGCCGACGATCTGCTCCCCGGTGACGAACGAGACGTAGCCGGGCAGCAGCGGCCACACGCAGGGACTGAGGCAGGAGACGAGACCCGCAGCGAACGCCAAGGCGGGCGCCCACCAGGAGGAGAGGCCGGTCTGCACGATGTCGGCGATCACGGTTCCTCCGGACGACTGTCTTGCGTGGACCGTGGACCTGCAGCGATAGTAGCCGCGGAGCTTGTGAAACGATTCACGAGTGTCGGACGGTCGTCGGGCGCGCGCGACACATGTCTATAATCGCCCCGCCTCAGGGAGACTCGCCCACAGAGACGCTAGGAACCCAGGAGCGTATGAGCCAGGTCGAGAGCACGACGCCCACCCAGACCCGGAAGGAACGCGTCGAGGGGTTCCTGAAGGAGTTCGAGTGGTCGTGGACCACCGCCGTCGTCTTCTCACTGGGGCTGGTCTTCTTCTTGCTGATCTCGACGTCGGTGCTCCCGTCGTTCTGGCTCTACTTCTCCGAGCAGACGCTCGGCTGGCAGGGCCCGACCGACATCGAGGCCGCCTTGCAGGAGATCCCGACCTTGCTCCCCGGCGGCGACCCCGCGGAGTACCAGGAGCTGCTGCTGCAGGTGCGCGACGCGATCGCGATGGGCCTCTCGACGGTGCCGATCATCCTCGTGCTCGTGGTCGCGTCGATCATGCAGAACTGGCGGCGTAAGCTCCGCGGCGCGTCCGACAGCCGTCCGACCGGCGGGTACCGGTAGGAGCGGAGGCCGATGCCCTACACGAAGACCGAGGTCGACATCCACGAGGACTACGTCGTGGAGGCCGTGGATCCGGCGTGGCTCGCCCAGGGCGTCAAGTCGCCGAAGCATCTGATGCTCGACCCCGACAACTGCATCCTGTGTCGCGCGTGTGAGGACGTCTGTCCGTGGAACTGCATCTACATGCTGTCGACGGACATCGTTGACGGCGCCGACGAGTCGTCCGTCGAGGCCGAGGTGCACGGCGCGACCGCGATCTTCGTGGTGGACGACATCGCGTGCACGCGATGCTCCGTCTGCGTGGACCGATGCCCCACCGACACGCTGTACTATGCGCGCCTGCCGGAGGGTTCGACCGGTGGAACGCGCCCGATGGCCGAGGT
>JBGGNG010000196.1:0-10735 GCA_041287635.1 Actinomycetota bacterium
GCACCATCATGATCGTCTGATTCACCCCGAGCAGGATCGAGGGGCGAGCGAGGGGGAACTGGACCTTCCGCAGCAGCTGTCGCTTCGTGGACCCATACGCCTCGGCGGCTTCCACCGTCTCCTTCGGCACACCCCGGATGCCGTGGTCAGTGAGCCGGATACCCACCGGCAGGGCGTAGATCACGGCGGCGATCACCGCCGGCACCCGCCCGGGAGCGAAGATCAGCAGCACGGGGACGAGGTAGACGAATGCCGGCATCGTCTGCATCGCGTCGAGGACAGGCCGGATCGCGCGCTCGAACCCGTCGTGACGAGAGGCGAGCACCCCGATCGGGATCGCGATCACGATCGCGATCAGCACCGCGATCAGCACCTGGGTGAGCGTCTCCATCGCGAGGTCCCACACACCCAGCAGGCCGATGCCGAAGATGCACAGGAACGAGAAGACCGCCAGGCGCACACCCGACACCTTCCATGCGATCACCGCAGCGGCGCCAGCGACCATCCACCACGGCACCCCGACGAGCAGGTCCTGCAGCGGATCGAGCAGCCAGCGCAGCAGGAACCGGGAGATCCAGTCGGCCACACCGGTGAGGTTGTCGCGCGACCACTCCACGATCGCGTTCGCCGGCGCCGCGACCGAGGTCGTCCATGCCTCTGGCCAATCCTGCTGCCGGAGCACCTCCCGGCCGATCACCACCGCGCCGATGATCGCGGCGACCGTCGTGATCCACATCGCGCGGCGGGAGAATCGGCGCCCGGCGATCTCGATGCCGTCGTCGGCGGCGTGCCCCCGCTGACTCCATGCCGTCGTCACCCGGTCGAGCACGATGGCCATCATCACGATCGCGATGCCACCGTTCAGCGCCTCGCCGACGTCGAGCTGCTTGAGGCCGTCGAGCACCTGCCGGCCGAGTCCGGGGGCCCCGACCACGGCCGCGATCACGACCATGCCGAGGGCCATCATGATCGTCTGGTTGACCCCGAGCATCATCGACGGCTTGGCCAGCGGGATCTGCACCTTCGACAGTGTCTGGCGGGGTGTCGACCCGTAGGAATCGGAGACCTCGAGCGCGGTCGGCGACACGTTGCGGATGCCCATCGCCGTGAGCCGAACCGCGGGGGGCAGGGCGAAGATCACGGTCGCGATCAGGGCGGGCGGCGCCCCGATGCCGAAGAGCAGCACGCACGGGAGCAGGTAGGAGTACGCGGGGATCGTCTGCATCGCATCGAGGAACGCACGGAGGCCCCGTTCGACCGTGGGTTTGCGCCCCGCCCAGATGCCGAGCGGGATGCCGATCACCAGCGAGACACCGACGGCGACGAGCACGAGGGAGAGCGTCTCGATGCTGTCCTCCCACACACCCAGCAACCCGAAGGTGGCGACGCCCGCGGCCGTGAGCAGGGCCAGTCGCCAGCCGGCGACCATGCCGGCGATCCCACACGCCGCCACCGTGAAGCCCAGCCACGTCATGCGCTCCAGGGCCATCTGGACCCCGTCGACCAAGGCGGTGATGCCCTCCTCGATCGGGTTCAGGATGTAGACGAACAGCCAGTGCGTCGCCTGGTTGTCGATGATCCACGTCTCGACGCCCGCGAACCAATCCTCGATGCCGACCACCCAGGCCTCGGGGAACCCCGGGTTCAGCCAGATGAGCCCGATCGCCGCGACCACGGCCGCGCCGACCAGCCAGGCGAGCCGTCTCGGCCAGGGGTTGAGATCGGCGTGGATCACCGGCCCAGTCGGCTCGGAAATGCCGACGTCCTCGAGCCGCTCGAGCGGTTCGACCGCCACGAGTCAGCGCTCCTCGACGAGTGCGGCCATCACCGCTCCACGATCGACCATGCCGACCACCTGGTCCCCGTCGATGACCCGCATCGGCCGATCCGACGACGCGAAGCCTGCGATCAGCTCCTGCACGACCGTGTCGGCGGACACGTCACCCGCGTAGTCGAGGCCGTTGCCGGCAGGGATCGGAAGGGTGATCGAGCGGGCGGTCAGCACGTGGGCGCGCGGCACGTCCTTCGTGAAGTCGGCGACGTAGTCGTCGGCTGGGTGGGCGACCACTTCCTCCGGCGTGCCCACCTGCACGAACTTGCCGTCCTTCATGATCGCGATCCGGTCGCCGAGCTTCAGGGCCTCGGCGAGGTCGTGGGTGATGAAGATCATCGTCTTCTTGAGATCGCGCTGCAGCGCGATCATCTGGTCCTGCATGTCGCGCCGGATCAGCGGGTCGAGCGCGCTGAACGGCTCGTCGAACAACAAGATCTCGGGGTCGTTCGCGAGCGCGCGGGCCAGTCCCACGCGTTGCTGCATGCCGCCCGAGAGCTCGTCGGGATAGGACGCGCCCCACCCCTCGAGGCCGACCTCGCCGAGCACCTCGTGAGCCGTGGTGAGGCGCTCCTGGCGACCCTGCCCCTGCACCTCGAGGCCGAACGCGACGTTGTCTGCGATCGTGCGATGAGGGAAGAGCCCGAAGTGCTGGAACACCATGCCGACCTTGCGGCGACGGATGTCGCGCAGACGATCGTCGTCGAGGGCGACGACGTCCTCGCCGTCGATCAGCACCTGACCCGCCGTCGGATCATGCAACCGGTTGATCATGCGCACGAGGGTCGACTTGCCCGAGCCGGACAATCCCATCACAACGAAGACCTCGCCCTGGGCGACGTCGAAGGAGACGTCGCGCACAGCGGCCACGCACCCGGTTTTCGTGAGCAGTTCACCACGCGGCAGGTCGGCGTCGGGCGTGCCTACGATTTCGTCGGCCTTGGGCCCGTAGATCTTCCACACGTTGCGACACGACACCGTGGCGTTCGGCGTCTCGGCCAAGGTGCGCACCCCCTCCCGGGTCGGGCCCTCGACGGACCCACCGTACGGACCGACCGATACTGGTTCTCCCTGCGGGCGCGCGCAAGTCAGGGGTTGCGGAGCCGACAACGGCAGGTGCGTCGCGCGACGTCAGGCGAGGCCGAGCACGAGCAGGCCCGTCACGACCAGGGCGATCCCTACGTACTGGTTCGCGACCGGACGCTCGTGCAGGAACGCGATCGAGAGCGCGACGGCGATCAGGGGGAACACGGCCGAGGCGATCAGCACGATCGACAGCAGCCCCTGCGACGCGCCGATCGAGTAGGTGACGACCCCCAGGAGGTCGGCGGCGCCCGAGGCCAACGCGATCACCAATCCCATGTTCCAGCCCAGGCGGTCGAACTCGCGCCGCCTGACGATCGACAAGGCGGTGAACATCGCGAGCTGCGCGCACCGAGATGCCCAGAGCCCCGGCACCCAGCCCACCTCCTGGGCGAAGTAGCCGAGGAAGAACCCACCGATGCCGAACAGCACCGCCGAGACGACCGCCCACGGCAACCCGGGCGGCCTCGTGTGCGTTCCGGCCCGCAGCTTGGCGAGGTCTGTCGAGGTGAGCATCACCCCGATCACCGTGATCACGCCGCCCACGATCGCCGCGGGACCGGGGCGCTCCCCCAGCACCACCACCGCGAGCGTGACGCCGACGACCGCGTACGTCGCCCCGATCGGTGAGACCACGGCGACCGGCCCGAGCTGCAACGCCCGGTAGTGCGACAGGTATGCCCCACCTGAGGCGAGGCCGTTCATCACCACGAACGCCGCGTACGGAGCCATGACGCTCGGGTCGTGTCCCCCGGCGATCATGAAGCCGGTCATCGCCACCGCGCTCAACGCCTGGGCGACCATCACGGTCGGAAGGCTGCCGATGCGCCGCCCACCGACGGCGCCCGTGAAGTCGGCGAGCCCCCAGCCGAGGGCGGCCGCGAGGCCGTAGATCACGCGGGGCGAACTTCCGCGAGGGCGTCGACGGCCACGGCGCCACGCTCGCCCACCAGCAGGGGGTTCGCCTCGAACGAGGTCAGCCGACCTCGGAGGTCGTGGGCGATGCGGGCGATCGCCTCGACCGCCCTCGCCGCCGCGCGCAGATCGTGGTCGTGCGGATCGAGCCCGCAATGCGACGCCTGATCGGCGACATAGGCGCGAGCCTGCGCCGGGGTGAGCGGGCACGGCACGAAGACCGCCTCGCCTTCCTCGGCGAGCGTTCCGCCGGGTCGCATGGTGATCATCGGCCCGAACCGCTCGTCGACGACGGCGCCCACGAGCACCTCGGTGCCGCGCACCATCTGCTGCACGAGCACCTTCGGCGCGCGTGCCCCCGCCCGCTTCGCGGCCTCGAGCACCTCGGCCGCGGCCACCTCGACATCGGTCGCGTTCCGCAGACCGAGCCGCACCCCACCGAGCTTCGCCTTGTGCGGGATCTCGGGCGCCTGCGCCTTCACCACGACCGGGAACCCGACCGCGCGGGCGAACGCCGCCGCGAGCTCGGGCGTCGCGAGCGTCCGCTCCTTCGGCCGGGCCACCCCGTAGAGCTGCAGGATCCTGGCGCCCGCCTCCTCGTCGATCGGACCTTCGTGGCCGCGCAGCACCCGCAGGGCCTTCGCGCGATCGGGGTGCGGCGGCAGGTCGTCGGCGGTCGCCCGCCCCTTCGCGCCCTGGAACTCGACGAGTGCCCTGATCGCACCCGCAGAGGCGTGGTGGCCCTGCAGGAACGGGAGGGCATGCTTCCTCGTGAACGACTTCGCCGCCGGCGTGTAGGCGAGCGGGCTCATCGCGACGCTCGCGAACACCACTCCGGTCTCGCGCCGCAGCGTCGCGACCATGCGCAACACGGGGTCGGACCACGGCGTCTCACCCTCGAGCCTCGGAGGGAACGCATCGAAGGCGATCACGCCGATCGACGGGTCGTTCGCGAGCGCCTCGAGCGCTCCCTCGTACATCTCGGTCTCGACCGCGGCCTGTCCCGTCACGTCGAGCGGGTTGTTCTGCGAGGCGAAGTGCGGCAGCACCTTCGCCAGCCGGCGCCGAGTCGTCGGCGAGAACTCCGGCAGATGCAGGCTGGCGGTCCCGGCGGCCTCCGCGAACAGGGTGCACGCGCCGCCCGACTGCAGCGCCGCGGCGACGCCGGCTGAGCGCAGCTTCCGCTCCTTCGAGAGCAGCAGTGCCGCCTCGAACATCGTCACCGGGTCCTCGACCAGGATCACGCCCTGCGCGCGGAGCCATGCGTCACGCAACGTGGTGTTGCCGGCCAGCGCCCCCGTGTGCGCCACGATCGAGCGGCGGGCCGCCTCGCTCCTGCCCTCGGGCGCGCAGATCAGCACGGGCTTGCCGGCACGGCGCAACGCATCGAGTCCGCGATCGATACCCTCGACGTCGCGCATCGTCTCGATGTAGCTCGTGACGACCTTCGTCTTCGGATCGGCGGCCGCCCACTCGAACATGTCACCGAGCCCGAGCACGGCCTCGTTGCCGACGCCGAGGATGATCCGCAGCCCCACTCCCCGGTCCGAGGCCAATTGGTTCATGGCCCAGGCCACGGTGCCGCTCTGGCTGATCACGCTGATCGTGCCGGGAAGCAGCTCCGGAGGCGGGGTGGTGCCATAGGGCGCGACGCGGTCGACGTAGTTCACGAAACCCTCGACGTTGGGCCCGAGCACCGGGATGCGGGTGCGCAGCGCGGCCTCCCGGAGCTCCGCCTGCAGAGCGGCGCCCTCCTCGCCCGCCTCGGCGAACCCCGACGAGACCACCATGATGCTCCGCACGCCGCGGGCGCCGCAGTCGTCGATCATGCGAACGACCACGCTGGCGGGCACGACGAACACCACGAGATCGATGCCGCGCGGAAGCTCGGCGATCGCATGCAGGCACCGGCGCCCCCACACCTCGTCGTACTTCGGGTTGATCGGGAAGACCTCACCCTCGTACCCGACATGACGCAGGGACCGCTCGATCTCGGGCGCCCACGAGTCGGGGGACTCCGACGCGCCGACGACCGCGATCGATCGAGGAGCGAGCAGCGGCGTGAGGTCGTACCGAAGGCGCCGCGAGCGTGATCGGCTCACGCCGGCTCACCCCGGAAGCGCTCGTCGCGCCAGGCGATCGCTGCCTTCAAACCCTCTTCTTGGGTGATGCGCCGGAACTCGTCGCGGGTGGGGAGGTTCGCCGTCTCGATCAGCACGTCGAGCTCGGTGTTGGCGGCCATCGCCGCCCGGAACCCGGCGACGTCCCACGCACGGTTCACCGCTCGCTTCGTCGTCTGCACCACGAAGGGCTCGTTCTTCGCGATCTCGTTCGCGAGCGCCAGCGTCGCCTCGTCGAGATCGGCGGCAGGCACCACGCGGTTCACCATGCCGATGCGCAGGGCCTCGTCGGCGCCGACCCGATCCTCGCCCGTGAACAGCAGTTCCTTCGCCTGTCGAACGCCGACGACCCAGGGCAGGAACATCGAGACGACGCCAGAACCGAAACGGATGTCGACGTAGCCGAACTTCGCGTCGTCGGACACCACCGCGAGGTCGCAGGCGAGCATCAGGTCGGTGCCTCCCGCCAGGCAGTACGAGTGCACCTGCGCGATCGTTGGTTTGGGGCACTCGGTGAACTCGAGCATGCTCTCGGTCGAACGGGAGAGCTCTTCGTGCCAGGACCGCGCGTCGTGCTCGCCGCCCTCCGCGTCCTCGTTGAGGTCGTACCCGGCGCAGAACGCACGCCCGGCGCCGCGCAGGACCACGACGCGCACGTCGTCGTCCTCGCTCGCCGCGCGCAGGGCCATCGACATGGCGTCGATCAGCTCGCCGCTGAGGGCGTTCAGGGCATCCGGACGGTTCATCGTGAGTCGTCGGACCGGTCCGACGTCCTCGACGAGCAGCACCGATCCTGCAGCGGTCGACTGGCTCACGGTCTTCCTCTCTTCGTCGGTCGGTACCTCACGCGTCCCGGCCTGTGCCGAGCGCGAGGCCCGGGATGCTAGCGCGACCCGAGCCGATCGAGCACCTGGCCGGCGGCGCGGTCTCCCGATCGCAGCGCGCCCTCCATCGTGCCGTGATGCTCGCCCGCGGTGTGCTCTCCGGCGAACGCGATCGGGCCGACCGGGCGGGTGAGCACCTCGCGTCGCTGCCACGACGCCGGATCCCAGCTCGAGTACCCGCCCAGCGTGTAGGGGTCGTCGGCCCACGCGTAGAGCACGGGCTCGCCCACGAGCGTGAGGTCGGGGTTCATCGAACGCACGGCCTCGAGCCAGGGCAGGACCTCGCCGCGGGTCACACCGAGCGACTCCTGCGCGGCGTGGGAGCCTGCGAACGCCGCGACGCAGCGCCGCGTCCTGCCGTCCTCGCCGTTCGCCGTCCAGCACCACATCGATCGATCCGTCGCCTGGCGCGACCGTCCCGGAGGGTGCTCCTTCGTCGCGACCGCGAACTTCGACGCCTCACCCAGGCGCAACGACGCGAGCGCCGACGCGAGAGCGTCTGGGAGCGCTGGCTGGAACGTCATCCGCGCCGCGATCGGCGACGGGACCGCGACCACCACGGCGTCCGCGGGCTCGGCGTGCGGACCGACCCTCACCGTGACCCCCTCGTCGTCGTGCTCGATCGCGTCGACCGCGTGGCCGGTTCGCACGTCGGGCAACGATGCCGCGAGCTCGCGAGCGATCGCCTGGTTCCCCACGCCCACCCGTACGTACCGATCGACGTGAGGCGAGAAGGGCCGTTCGCCACCGAACTCGGCGAGCGCGACCTCGTGCAGGTCCATGGCGCACGTGCCTGCCAGCCGCACCATCACGATCGACCGGGCTCCCTCGTCGCCGTCGAGCGAGGCCAGGAACTCCCCGACGGACATCGAGGCCACTCGCTCGGGCGGAAGAGCCGCGATGGCGTCGTTCGCCTGCTCGAGGAAACGGTCTTGTGCCTCGAGCGACGCGGCGCCTGCACCCCATGGCTCACGCCGCCCGTACGAGGCACCGGTCTCGACGAGCGCGAGTTCGAACCGCTGCGCGACCTCCCGCACTCGCGTGTCGCCCGCCATGATCCATTCCGCCCCCAGCTCCACGACCGCGCCGTTCGTGAGGGTGACCGACCACACTCTGCCCCCGACGCGTTCCCTCGCCTCGAGCACCGTGACGTCGACCCCCGCGTCGGCGAGACGACGGGCGGCCGACAGGCCGGAGAACCCGGCACCAACCACGAGGACCTTCGGCGCCGTATGCATCAGTGACGGGGTCCCCGTGGACTACCGGAGCGCGGCGCGCATGGGCGACACTTGCAGGGCACGGTGCGCCTATGGTACTCAGCGCCATCGACCTGAACGGCCGCTCAACTTCGTTGGGCGCCACAACGAGGAGGCAGGCATGATCGGAAGGCACCCGATGGAGAACCGCTGGTCGCGACGGCAGTTCCTTGGGAGGGCGGCCGGCGGCGCCGTCGCGCTTCCATCCCTCTCGGCGATCCTCGCCGCGTGCTCGAAGCCGGGAGAGGAGACGGATGCGGGTTCGGGCTCCTCGGCAACGGAGATCCCGATCGCGACCCTCGAGAACCCCGTCGAGCTGCCGGTGACGATGGACACGATCGCCACCGACACGCCGATCGAGTCGGGTCCGCTCGTCCTCTACAACTGGGCCGACTACATCCACAAGAAGGTGGTCGCCGAGTTCGAGGAGGAGTACGGCGTCGAGGTGGAGATCACCACCTTCAACAACATGGAGGAGGGGATCCAGAAGGTCGCGAACGGGCAGATCACGCCCGACGTCTTCGTCCCGACGGTCGGCTACCTGCGCCGCCTCGTGCAGAAGGACCTGCTGATGCCGCTGCAGCAGGAGCTGATCCCGAACATGCTCGCAAGCGTCTGGCCGTCGTACTCCGACCCGGGTCCCTATTACGACCTCGGGTGGAACTACAGCGTGCCCTACACGATCTACACGTGGGGCGTGGCCTACCGTCGCGATCGCGTGAGCGACGAGGAGGCCGCGGCGCAGGGCTGGGACGCCCTGTGGAACCCGGAGCACGCGGGCGAGATCAGCCTCTACGACTCCTACGGCGACGCGATCGCGGTCGCGATCCTGCGCAACGGCAGCCTCGACGTCAACACCGGTGACCCGGCGTTGATCGACGAGGCCAAGGTCGCGATCCTGGAGACGATCAACGATCACGAGGCTCGCCTCACGATCAACGGCGTGTACGCGAAGCTCCCGGCCGGCGACTTCACCGTCGCCGAGGCGTGGTCGGGCGACATCGTCGGGGCCCAGTGGTACCTGCCGAGGGGCACCGGCACCGACGTGCTCGGCTACTGGCGGCCCGAGCCGGGGCAGACGATGATCGGGAACGACTCATTGGTCGTGCCCGCCGCCGCTGAGAGACCACGGCTCGCCCACGAGTTCATCAACTTCATGCTCGACGAGAAGCACGGCACGGACAACTTCGTGAACTGGAACGGCTATCAGCCCCCGTTCGTGTCGATCCAGCCCGAGTCCCTGATCGACCAGGGCGTCGTGCCGGAGAACCTGACCGACGCCGTCGTGACCGAGGAGATGTTCGTCGACGACCTGACCCCGATCGAGCTCTCCCCCGAGGTCGAGGCGTTGTGGCTCGAAGCCTGGACCGAGATCAAGGCGGGTGCCTGAGATCGAGACACCGGCGACACACGGCGCACGACCACGGCGCCGACTGAGTCGGCGCCGTGGCCCCGTCGAGGAGCCGGGCCGGAAGAGCGGGGCGTGGCATCCACGCTGGTACTGGCCCTCGTTCGTGGCCCCGGGCAGCCTCTGGCTGGCGCTCTTGTTCGTCCTGCCGTTCTACGTCGTCTTCTCCGTGGCGTTCGGCACGGTCGACTTCGAGAGCTTCGGTGCCCCGGTCCCCTATTACGCGCCGTGGTGGTGGTCGTTCGATACCTTCAACGACACCCTCAGCAAGTTCTACGAGGGCACCGCGATCTATCGGCCACCGTTGTTCCGAACGTTCGTCTACGTGTTCTCGGCCACGGTGATCTGCCTCGTGGTCGGCTACACGGTGGCGTACTTCGCCGCGCGCGGCGCGACGAAGTACAAGGGCCTCATCCTGATCCTGCTCGTCTCTCCACTCTGGATCAGCTATCTGATGCGGATCTACGCGTGGCAGGGATTGCTCGACACGAACGGACCGATCAACGTCCTGCTCGGACCACTCGGGTTCGGGGAGACGAACTGGCTCGAGGGCATGCACATTACGGTCATCCTCGGTCTCGTCTATGGCTACATCCCCTTCATGATCCTGCCGATCTACGCCTCACTCGATCGGATCCAGGAGAGCCTGTTGGAGGCGGGGCGCGACCTCGGCGCCAGCGGACGGCAGACGTTCTGGCGCGTCACACTGCCCCTGTCGCGCCCCGCGATCCTGGCCGGCATCGTGATCGTCACGTTGCCGATGTTCGGCGACTACTACACGAACGACCTGCTCGGATCGACGAAGACCTCGATGTTCGGCAACCTGATCTCGACGCAGCGAGAGCAGCAGGGTGGGTCCACGCGGATGGCTTCCCTCGTGCTGATCCTTGGCGTGATCGTCCTGGTGCCGATGCTCTACTACCTGCGCGAGACGAAGCGCGCCGCGGAGCAGGCATGAGCGCCACCATCGAACACACGCCGGCGACCCCCGCCACGGGCTACTTCAGGAACCCGTGGCGCAAACCCCGCATCCTGCAGGGCGTGACGATCGGCTACCTGCTCTGGTCGTTGCTCCCGGTCGTGATCGCCGTGATCTTCTCGTTCAACGAAGGGCGATCGCGGATCTTCTGGCAAGGCTTCTCGCTGCGTTGGTGGACGCAGGATCCCACGGATGCGCTCTTCAACGACCCGGCGATGTTGCAGGCCATGCGGCAGACGTTCACCCTCGCGATCCTGAC
>JBGGNG010000197.1:0-27142 GCA_041287635.1 Actinomycetota bacterium
CGACGAGACCCTGGCGTTCGCTCGGCGAACGCTCGCCTGGCTCGATCGCACCCTGCGCGTGCGCGGCGGTCTGTACGCCGACCACGTCGACGCGCGGGGTCGGGTGACCGGCACGCTCTGGACCTACAACCAGGGCGCGCCGGTCGGCGCGCACCTGCTGCTGCACCAGGCGGCGGGCGACGAGGTCGCCCTGCGGCAGGCCGTGGCCACGGCCGAATCGTCGCTCCGGCGATTCGGCGCCGATCGCACGTGGAAGCACCCGCCCGCGTTCAATGCCGTCTGGTTCCGCAACCTGCTGGCCCTCGACGCGGGCGGCCAGCGCCTGCCGGGGCTCGTTCGCGCCCTCGACGACTACCTCTCGCGAGCCTGGCGCGAGGGCCGCGACGACGCCGGCCTGTTCACGTCGGGCGAGATCGGTTCGTACGACGGCGCGCCCGCGATCGATTCCGGTGCCATCGTGCAGTTGCTCGCCCTGCGCGCGTGGCCTCGGAACCGACGACCGTTGATCTGCTAAACGCCTTCGAGGAACGCAACCACCAACCGATGTGCCCGACCGCGGGCCGCGTCCTCGCCGGCGCGCAACGACGCGAGTGTCTCCCCCGGATCGACGCCGGCGGCGCGGAAGTCGGCATCGTCGTAGGCGATCCAGGCGCTCACGATGTCGGCGGTCGCCTCCGGGTGGAACTGCACGAGCAAGTGCGGACCGATCGTGTACGCCTGGGGGCCGTTGGGTGTGGCCGCGAGGACGGTCGCGCCCGGCGGTGGGCCGAACGTGTCGCCGTGCCACATGAACCACGGGCCGGGCGGGACGACGTCCGGTGCGTCGCTCTCGACGGCGTGGAGACCCACCTCGGTATCGCGGGCGCGTGCCACCCACCCGCCGTTGGCCTCGGCGAATGCCTGCGCACCGAAACAGATGCCCAGCACCGGCACGTCGCCGGCCACGGCTTCCCGGAGCCGATCCAGCAGCGGCCCGATCCACTCCCGAACCTCGTCGCCATCGACCGACCAGGGCGCGCCCATCGCGACGACGGCGTCGAACCCGTCGAGCGGTGGCGGCGCGCCGGCATCGGCCATCACGTGCTCGTGGAGATCGGCGCCATTGGCTCGCAGCGCCTCGCCCACGAGACCGGGATCGGCGAGCTCGTGCGGCTTCAGGATCAGGACACGCATCGTCGCCAACGATAGCGACCGAGCGTACGATGACTCCATGGGCAACTCCGAAGCCGACCGCCCCCACATCCCGCCTCCGCATCCGGGAGTCGCTCCAGGCTTCTCGATGCCGAAGGAGCCCGCCGAGCGCCCCGACTACGGCGACGAGGGCGTGCAGCAACGCCGGAACGCCTGGACGCGACTCAAGGCGTGGTTCGCGAGGGAGCCCGGGCGCCACGACAGCTACGTCTCGAACGTCACGAACCCCGACGACCGCCGGTTCATCCCCCGCCGCTGACGCTCCTCACGACCAGAGGCGATCGGCGACCCTTCCCACGAGCTGGAGCTTGCGCCACTGCGCGTCCTCGTTCGTCTCGTTGCCGAGCATCACGCTCGCGAACCCGCACTGCGGGCTGATCGCGAGCCGGTCCATGCCGCCCGCATGGGAGGCTGCATCCTCCATGCGACGGACGAGGTCGTCCTCGTCCTCGAGCCCCGGCGTCTTCGAGTCGATCAGGCCCATGACCATCAGGCTTCCGTCGCGCAGATGGCGCGCGGGCGCGTACCCGCCGTCCCGGCGCTCGTCGTCCCACTCGACAAGGAAGGTGTCGTACGACAGGCCGCCGAAGACACGTTCGGCGACCGGTTCGAGCGAGCCTTCACACATCCACGACGAGCGGAAGTTGCCGCGGCAGATGTGCAGCCCGACCGTGACCTCGTCCGGGATGCCCTCGAGCACGGCTGTATCGGCGGCGATCGCGCGATCGACGAGGGTATCCACGTCGTGGCCGGCTGCCTCGAACCGCGCGATCCACGCCGGGTCGACCAGATAGGGGTACAAGGGGAAGTCGAACTGCACGTACCGGGCGCCGGCCTCGATCGCGTCGGCCACGAGCGCGCGCTCGATCGCGATCGCTGCCTCGACGAACCCGTCGACGCTTTCGTAGGCGCCATCAACGCTCGTGAACGGGTGAGCGAAGATCGACGCCGCCGGGAACGTGATCTTGAACGGCGAGCCGGTTGCGACCTGGCGCATGAACGTCGCCTCGCGCGCGCCCGGCGAATCGACCGCCTCGAGCGGCTCGACGATCTCGTGCACCGCGAGCTCGACGTCCTCGCCGCGGTCGTTGCGGAAGATGACGGTCTTGCCCGTGCGCACGCCGCTCACCGCGTCGTAGAACGAGTTCATGAACATCCAGCGGCGGAACTCGCCGTCGGTGATCACATCGAGGCCGCAGTCTCGCTGGCGCCGGACCGCCTCGCGGATCGCGGCGTCCTCGGCCTCCCTGAGCGCCGAGCGGTCCTTCGCGCGTTCCTCGTCGAGTGCGGCGGAGTGGCCCGGCGCGTAGAACGCGTCGATCGCCGCGCGCAGTGCTGGCGGTCGCAGGAGCGATCCGACGACCTCGGCGCGCGCCGGCGATCTGCGGGTCACTCCTCGCCCTTCGGCGGGTCGACTTCCTCGGCCTCGAGTGCCTCGATCACCGCTTTGGCATGCGCGGGACCGATCCGGTTCCCCTCCCATTGGTAGGTGACTCCCGACGACGGGTCCTCGACCGATAGCGTGCGCACGTTCACCCGGCCGTGGACCGTGAAGCGTGTCGTCGACCGGTCGAACGTCGCGAACGTCTCCTGGGGCTGCCACCCCACACCATGCTGACCGCACGCGATCGCGTACAGGGTCGTGGGCGTGACGGCGAGCATCGTCCATCGCGGGACGCCGTCGACATGCGACATCGCCCGTCCGGCCTCGACGGACGCCGCAGCTCCCACGAGCTCGCCGACGATGTTGTCCGTCGCCAGCCCGGCGCCCATCGTGCCTCCCCTGCCTCCCGAGGTGCCGCGCGGCTCGAACATGCCGGCCGCGGTCACCTGCTCACCGTCACCGAGGTACCCCTGCGCTTCCTCGATCAGCTTCTCGTCACTCAATGTCGAACTCCCCTCATGATCGACGCCATCTGACCCAGAGCGAGTCGGGCGCGCGGAACTCCCATCCTGCCAGCGTGACGAGCTTCTCGGGTATCAGGTTCAGCTCTGGAAGGCGATCCAACACGTGGTCGAGCGTGACCCGCGCGAGGTGCCGGCCGAACCACGCCCCTAGGCAGAAATGTGTGCCGGCCGAGAATGCGAGGTGGGCCCCTTCCTTGCGGTGGATGTCGAACCGATCCGGATCGGTCCATCGACGTGGGTCGCGATTCGCCGACGAGAGCACGGCGCCGATCAAGGCACCTCGACCGAGCTCGACACCGGCGAGTTCGACATCGCGCGTCGTCTGACGCGTCGCCGTGCCGACCGGGCCCGCCCACCGCAGCGTCTCCTCGACCGCCGCCTTCACGAGGGAACGATCCTCGCGCGTTTCCTCGTATTGCGAGCGGTTCGACAGCAGGGCCCACAGCGTCAGGGCGATCACGTCGCGCGGTTCCTGCAGGCCGCCGCTGAGCATCAGCGTCGTGTTCGCGACGATCTGATCGCGCGACATGCGGCGGCCGTCTTCCTCGTGGTGCAGCATCCACGAGAGCACGGAGCTGTCTGGCTCTGAGGCGAGACGGTCGAGCACGTCGCCGATCGCCGCATGCAGGGCGGCCGCGGCCTCGTCGGCCGGCGCCTGCTTCGCCGGGTCGCCCTCGAAGTTCGCGAGCCCCGGCATCAGGCCCTCGTTCCAGGTCAAGATGTCTTGCCAGGGCACGTCGTCGAGCCCGAGCATGAAGCAGAGCGAGCGCACGCTCATCGGGTCGGCGTACTCACGGAACAGGTCTGCCTCGCCCCGAGCGACGAGCCCGTCGAGCAGCTCGTCGGCCAGCCGCGGGATCATGCCCTGGGTGCGTTCCTGGACGTCGCGAGGGCGGAACGGCACCTCGGTGATCGACCGGATCCACCGCTGCTCCGGGCCTTCCATGCCGAGCATGTTCTCGCCCATCGTGCGGTTCAGCGTCGAGGGCTCGGTCGCGGCGGTGAACGTCTCGGGGCCGGTCGCCACGCGCTTCACGTCGTCGTAGCGGGTGACGAGCCAGAGGCCGACGGCCGGGACGAAGCTCACGGGCTCGTCGTCGCGCAGGCGTGCGTAGACCGGGTAGGGGTCGCGCTCGAGCGCCTCCAACGTGACTGTCTCGCCGATCGTCATCGCTGCCGTCGACCCTTCGCGCGCGTTCGCAGGAAGGGGTATTTTGTGCCCGAACGACCGGGCCGCGCAAACTTCGGTCCCAGCCGATACCGTGCACACCTGACCGCGCCAGGGGGGTTCATGGACACGAACGGCAAGCGTCTGCGGCTGCTCTTCCCCGACGTCCACGGGTTGGAACGAGGCAAGTACCTCTTCGGCGACGTCGCCGAGTCCGGTCACGCCGCGTTCTGTATCGGCGTGTACCCACTCACGCACGACCGCGAGATCCTGCCCGTGCCGAAGACGCAGTTCGACGTGGGCCTGCCCGACATCGACGTCCATCTCGACCGCGATTCGCTGCGGCACTCGTGGGAGCCCGAGACCGTGATCGGCATCGGCGATGCTCGGTTCAAGGGCGAGCCTGTCCCGATCGACCCGCGACACGTGTTGCGACAGGCGGTCGAGGCCTGGCGTGCGATCGGCCTCGAACCGCAGATCTCGTTCGAGCTCGAGTTCTACCTGATGGAACCCGACGGCGGCGGCGGCTGGCGACCCGTGTCCCTGCCGGGCCACCGTGTGTACGGCACCGGCACCTCGATCGACCCCACCGGGTGCGTCGACGCGATGGTCACGACGGCGCTCGAGTGCGGGTTCCCGGTCGAGAGCTGGGGCAGCGAGTACGACGAGTCGGCCTTCGAGGTGAACATCCGGTACAACGACGCGATCCCGGCGGCCGACGACGCGTTCGTGTTCCGGCTGCTGATCCGCGAGATCGCCGAGCACCACGGCAAGCTCGCGACATTCATCGGCCGTCCCCTGAACGATCGCGGCGGCAGCGGCATGCACGTGAACTTCAGCTTCCGTCGCGAGGACGGCTCGAACGCGTTCCACGACCCGAACGACCCCAAGGGGCTGTCGGATCTCGCCCGCCGGTGCATCGCCGGCGTGCTCGAGCACCATGCGGGCATGGCGGCGATCCTCGCGCCGCACGTGAACGCGTACAAGCGGCTGCAGCCCGACATGCTGAACGGGTACTGGGCGAACTGGGGCCATGACGACCGCAGCGTCACCGTGCGCGTGCCGCCGGCGCGCGGCGAGAACACGCGCCTGGAACAGCGCACCGCGGACGCCGCAGCGAACCCGTACCTCGTCGGGGCCGCCGTGCTGCACGCCGCGCGGCTCGGCGTCGAGGGCGAGCTCGAGCTGAAGCCACCGCAGCCGGTCAGCGAGGACCCCGACACCGACGTGTGCATCCCGGCGAACCTCGCGGTGGCGCTCGACGTGCTGAACGCCGACGAGCAGCTCGTGCGGGCCATCGGCCCCGAGCTCGTGGAGGCCTTCACGATCTTGAAGCGCGGGGAGTGGGAGCGCTACGTCGCGGCGGTCGAGGACACGTCGACGACCGACGTGGGCGACTGGGAGCTGCGCTACTACATGCCCTACCACTGACGGCTGGGCTCGGCGCGGACGGGAGGGCTGGAGTGCGGCTCGAGGACAAGGTGGCGGTGATCAGCGGCGGGGGGACCGGCATCGGCGCGGCCACCGCCACGCTGTTCGCATCCGAGGGAGCCACGGTGGTCGTCACCGGCCGTCGCGAGGAGCCGTTGCACGCCGTCGCCGAGGCAACCGGCGGGCTCGCGGTCGCGGGCGACGTCGTCGACCCGGCGCACGCGGGCGCCGTGGTGGCCGCCGCGATCGACGCCTTCGGCCGCCTCGACATCGTGGTCGGGAACGCCGGCGTCGGCCTGGGCGGCTCGGCGGCCGACGTCACCGACGACGACTGGCGCACGACCCTCGACGTGAACCTCACGGGCGCGATGCGCCTCGTGCGAGCGGCGATGCCGGCGCTCACGGAGGCGAAGGGCTCGATCGTGCTCGTCTCGTCGATCTCGGGCTTCGTCGCGTCGAGCTCGAGCGTCGCCTACGTCGCGTCGAAGGCAGGCATGATCGGGCTCACGAAGGCGATCGCGGTCGACAGCGGGCCGCTCGGCGTGCGGGCGAACGCGCTGTGCCCCGGGTGGGTGCGGACGCAGATGGGCGATGATGCGATGGCCGACCTCGCCCATGGGCAGGAGAGCACGCTCGACGAGGCCTACGCGCGGGCCACGGCCCTCGTCCCGCTGCGTCGCGCGGCCGAGCCGAGCGAGGTCGCCGCCTGCGCGCTGTTCCTCGCGAGCGACGCGGCCTCGTACGTGCACGGCACGACCCTCCTCGTCGACGGCGGAGGCATGGCGGTCGACGTCGCCTCGGTCGCGTTCGACGACGGCTGGGAAGGAGCGTCGTGAGCTTCGACCATGCAGGCACGACCGCATTCGTGACCGGGGGCGGCTCCGGGATCGGGCAGGCGATCGCCCTGCGCCTCGCCCACGAGGGGGCAGCCGTCGCGGTGGCCGACGTCCGGCTCGACGCCGCCGAGGCGACGGTGGCGGAGATCTCGCGCGACGAGGGCCGGGCCATCGCGATCGAGCTCGACGTCCGCGTGCCCGCGCATGCGGAAGCCGCCCGTAACGCTGCGCTCGAGGCGTTCGGGGCGGTCCACTCCCTCGTGAACAACGCGGGGCTCGTGCGCATGTCGGCGCTCGACGACCTCGACGAGGACGAGTGGGACCTCGTGCTCGACACGAACCTCAAGGGCATGTACGTCGTGACCAAGGCGCTCGCCCCCGCGATCGGCGACGCCGGCGGCGGCGCGATCGTGAACATGTCGACGATCGAGGCCGAGGTGGTCGTGTCGTCGGCGGGCCATCCGCAGGTGCACTACAACGCGTCGAAGGGCGGCGTGAGGATGCTCACGAAGGCGCTCGCGGTCGAGCTATCGCATCGGCGGATCCGCGTGAACGCGGTCGCGCCCGGCCCGATCGCCACCTCGTTCATCCCCGGCGGGGACCTCCGTTCGCCGGAGGCCTGGGCGTTCATGTCGCAGCGCCTGCTCGTCGATCGCGTCGGCGAGCCGGAGGACGTCGCGGCCGCGGTGTCGTTCCTGCTCTCGGACGAGGCCTCGTTCATCACCGGCGCGCAGCTACCGGTCGACGGCGGGTGGCTCACCCGATGACTGCGCCGCCGAACGGTCCCGCACTCCGGGCGGATCACCTCACCGACGCGGGCGTCCGCACCGTGATCGTGACCTCGGCCGACGTCACCGGACGGCTGGTCGGCAAGCGGTTCCCCGTCGACGTGTTCCACAAGCTGATGCACGAAGGGGTTCCCCTCTCGTCATGTGTGCTCGGATGGGATCTCGACCAATGGCCTGGGCCCGCCCAGGCCTACACCGGCCACCACACCGGATGGCACGACGTGCGCCTCGTGCCCGACCTCGACACGTTGCGTCCCGCCGCGTGGCTCGACGCTACAGCGATCTGCGTCGCCGACTTCGTGGAGATGGGCGGGGATGCGCTCGTCGAGGTCGCACCTCGCACGATCCTGCGTCGCCAGGTCGAACGGTTCGAAGCCGAGGGTCAGACCCCGCAGGTCGCGAGCGAGCTCGAATTCTCGTTGTACAGGGGCACCTACGACGACGGCCGCACGAACGGGTACGACACACTCGTCCCGACCACGATCGCACGGGCGGACTACACGGTGCAGGCGGGAGACCAGCACGAGGACTTCTTCGGGCCAGCGCGCCAGATGCTCGTGGACTCGAACCTCGGCCCGTGGACGAGCCAGGTCGAGTGGGGGCTCGGTCAGTGGGAGATCAACCTCGAGTACCGGCGGGCGCTCGAGATGGCCGACCGGCACATCCTCTTCAAGCTCGCGATGCGCGACCTCGCCGCCGCGAACGGCATGGCAGCCACGTTCATGGCGAAGCCGTTTTCCGACACGACCGGTTCCTCATGCCACCTACATCTCTCGCTCGTCGACGGGCAGGGGACCCATCCGTTCGGCGACGGCTCGAGCGGCGAGGTGCTCGCAGGGCCGCTGCGCGCCGCCATCGGCGGCCTGCTCGCCCGCGCCCCCGAGCTGATGCTGTGGTACGCACCCACCGTGAACGCGTTCCGGCGGATCGCGGGGGGCGAGTTCTCGGGCAACGGACTCAGCTGGGGCTACGACAGCCGCATGGTCTCGTGCCGCGTCCTGGTCGAGGAACCCCCCTCGACCAGACTCGAGTGGCGGGTGCCCGGCGCCGACGTGAACCCCTACCTCGCGATCGCGGGGGTGCTCGCGTCGGCTCGCGACGGCATCGCGAACGGCACGGATCCGGGCGAGCCCCTCGTCGGTGAGGAGTGGGGGCGCGAGGTTCCACCGCTTCCCGCGCATCTGGGCGAGGCGACGGCGGCCTTCCGCGATAGCGCCTGGGCACGAGAGACGTTCGGGCCGGCTGTCGTCGAGCACTACGCGGAGGCGGGCCGCTGGGAGTGGGAGCGGTTCCTCGCCGCCGACGTCGTCACCGAGTGGGAACGCCTCCGCTACTTCGAGGTGATCTGAGGCCGGGTTGCCCGGAAGGTCGTTCGGGGGCAAAATACCTGCGCCGCGCACCGCCACCTGCCGTACGAGGGAGAGCCGACCGCATGGGCGACACGCTGGGCGACATCGACCTGGTCAACCCCGACAACTACGTCGAGCGAGTTCCCTTCGAGTGGTTCGACCACCTGCGCGAGGACCATCCCGTGGTCTGGCACCCGGAGCCCTCGCCGAACCAGGGCTTCTGGGCCGTCACCCGCTACGAGGACCTCACGAACGTGCACATGGACTGGCAGACCTACTCGTCGGAGCTCGGCGCCGTCGCTCTCGAGGAGCTCGACGAGGAACAGCTCGAGGTGCGCAAGTCGATGCTCGAGACCGACCCACCCCGGCACACCGAGTTGCGCAAGGTCTGCTCCAAGCGTTTCAGCGCCCGCGGCGTCGGCCAGTACGAGGACTGGATCCGCGACGTCGCCCGCTCCGTGCTCGACGACGCCCTGCCCAAAGGCGAGTTCGACTTCGTGAGCGAGATCAGCCGCGACCTACCGATCCGCTTCCTCTGCTCGATCTTCACCGTTCCGCAGGAAGACGCCCCGCAGCTGATCGCGTGGGGCGACAGCATGATCGCGAACCAGGACCCCGACCTCTCGGCGGCCGTGGTCGACAAGGTCGACACCGAGGCGTACCGGCTGCTGCCGTTCCGCTCCCCCACGGCTCTGAAGGTGTTCGAGTACGCCGACCGCCAGCGCGACCAGCGGCTGGCCGAGCCAACCGACGACGTGTTGCAGGCCCTCACGATCGCGCAGAGCGAAGGGGTGCTGAACGAGCGCGAGTTCCACAACTACTTCGGGGTGCTGATGATCGCGGGCAACGAGACGACGCGGCACACGATCAGCCACGGCATGCTCGCCCTGATGCAGCACCCGGAGC
The DNA here is from genome assembly GCA_041287635.1 of Actinomycetota bacterium. Taxonomy (GTDB): domain Bacteria; phylum Actinomycetota; class UBA4738; order UBA4738; family HRBIN12; genus JAOUEA01. Next base: position 9,578 of record JBGGNG010000197.1, read on the forward strand.
AACTCGAGCTGCTGCGAGAGCAGCCGGAGCTGATCCCGAACGCCACGGAGGAGATCCTGCGGTGGGCGACCCCGGTGTTCCAATTCCGGCGCACCGCCACCCGCGACGCGGAGTTGCACGGTCAGCCGATCGCGACGGGCGACAAGGTGGTCACCTGGTACATCAGCGCCAACCGCGACCCGGCGATGTTCCCCGACCCCTACACGTTCGACGTCACGAGGACGCCGAACGACCACGTGACGTTCGGGCCCGGGGGACCTCACTTCTGCCTAGGGGCGCACCTCGCGCGGCTCGAAACGAAGATCCTGTTCCAGGAGCTGATCCCCCGCCTCGACACGATCGAGCTCACGGGGCCCGTCGAGCGCATCCGCTCGAACTTCGTGAACGGCATCAAGCGCATGCCGGTGCGCGTGCGAACGAAGTAGCGCTCGATGAAGCCTCCACGGCTGGTGCTCGTGCTGAGCGAGAACCACACTCTCGTCCCTGCTCGGGACCTACGGGCGCTGGTCGACGTCGCGGCCGAGGCCGAACGCGCGGGGTTCGACGGCGTGATGGTGAGCGAGCACATCGTGCTCGGGCGAGGAGCCGATGCCGACGGGGTGCCCGAGAACCCGCGCGACTACGCCTTGCCGGGGAACCAGGATCCTGTCACCCCGTGGCCCTCGTCGCTGCTGGTGCTCGCCGCGATCGCGTCGGTCACGACCCGACTGCGCCTGATCGCGAGCGCGGTGATCCCGCCCCTACGCCACCCCCTGCTGATCGCGAAGGAGCTCGCCACCCTCGACCTGCTCTCGCGCGGCCGGTTGGTCGTGCAGCCCACCGTGAGCTGGCATCGCGCCGAGTACGAGGCGCTGGGCGTGGCGTTCGAGACGCGCGGGGCGCGCCTGGACGAACACCTCGCCGCATGGACGCTGCTCTGGCGCGACTCCCCCGCCGGCTTCCACGGAACGCACTACGCGTTCGACGACGTCTGGCTCGAGCCGAAGGCGTTCCGGCCCGAGGGACCGCGACTGTGGTTCGGCGGCCAGCACCTGCACGACCGGTTGCTGCGACGGTTGGTCGAGCACGGCCACGGATTCAACCCGCTCGGGCGCGCGGGCGAGGACGACCTCGAGCGTCTCTCCGCGGCGATGGCCGCAGCCGGGCGTGAGATCGCGGAGATCGAGATGGTGGGCGGTACCCGCGGTGCGTTCCCCGACGCGTCCCACCCCGCCCCGCTCGAAGGAGCGCTCGACCAGATCCCCGAGCAAGTGGCTCGGGGCTTCACCACGATCTGCATCAAGCCGAGCCAGTTCACGGACGATCCGAACGAGATCCCGGAACTCCTGGTGCGCATCGTCGACGGCGTCGCGGCCCGCGCTCACTCAATAGTCTGATTCAGACTACTGGGCCCGAGTCCTGGGTCGACGCCGGCGCCACAGCTCGCAGCAACGATCGGAGCATCGCCGCGAGGTCGTCCTGCTGCTCGGGATCCAGGTGAGAGGCGACGGAGGATTCCTCGGCGTTGAACTTGGGGAAGAGGTCCTCGATCGTGACGCGGCCGACCCGGGTGAGCTCGACGATCACCATGCGACCGTCCTTCGGGTCCTTCCGGCGGGTGACGAACCCCCGAGACTCGAGCGTCGTCATCACGCCGGTGGCCGTCGGACGGCTGATGCCCACCGCGGCGGCGAACTCGCGGGCCTCCATCTCGCCCCAGACCCACAGCACCCAGAGCCCGACGAACGAGGTCCAGCTCAGCCGGTCGGGCGCGAGCACCCTGGCCTCCATGTGCCGACGGATCGCGGCAGACGTGCGGAAGAGGTTCGAGATCGCCCACATCGCCCGGAAGTCGAGGGGCAGGTGAGCGAGCTCCTCCTGCACCTTGCGCTCGGCCGGCAGCAGGCCGTCCTCGCCGGGGAGGTGACGGTCGCCGGGGCGCGGCGCGTCGCTCACCCCGCGCTCCCGGTGCGCGCGAGCCGGTCGCCGAGCTCACGCGCGACGTCGAGCAGCGCGACGACGTCCGCCTCGGTCGTTCGGAAGTTCACGAAGCAGGGGCGCAACCATACGTCGCCGTCGATCAGGGCCGGAGCGAGGTAGGCGCGGCCGTCGGCCTGGATCGCCTCGGCCAGCGCCTGGTTGTGAGCGTTCACGTCGGCGACGCCGCCGGGCACATGACGGATCGGCACGATCGAGAGCTGCGGCGGCGCCTCCATAACCTCGAAGTCCTCAGTGTGCTGCGCGCGCCGGTAGAGCAGATCGGCCTCGGCCAGGTTGCGCTCGATCGCCTCGCGGAACTGCGCGGCGCCGTGCGCCCGGAACGCGAGCCAGAGCTTCAACGCTCGGAACGGCCGCGAGTACTCGAGCGTGATGTCGGCCGCGTGCAGCTCGTGCTGCTGGTGCGGCAGATAGCCCTGCTCGTGGCTGAACGCGCTGGCGAGCGCTTGATCGTCGCGCACGAGCACGACGCCGCACGCCTTCGGCAGGTAGAGCCACTTGTGCGCGTCGATCGAGCACGAGTCGGCCCGATCGAGCCCCGTGAACAGGTCGCGCCTCGAGGAGACCGACGCGGCCGGCAGGCCGTAGGCGCCGTCGACGTGCATCCAGACCCCTCGCGCCTCGCACACCTGGGCCACCGCGTCGAGGGGATCGATCCCTCCCGTGAGCGTCGTTCCGGCCGTCGCGACCACGGCCACCGGGATCACGCCCTCGGCCAGGTCGTGCGCGATCGCATCGTCGAGTGCCTCGGGCCGCATGCGCCGGAGCCCGTCGATCTCGATCGCCCGCAGGTTGTCCGACCCGATGCCGAGCAGTTCCACCGCTCGGGTGACCGAGTAGTGCACCTCCTGGGAGCAGTAGACCGCCGTGCGCGTCGCTCCGAGCCCGGCGTGGCGGCTTCCGGGGACCGCCCGCTCCCGCGCGGCCGCGATCGCCGTCACATTGCTCACGGTACCGCCACTCGTGAACGCGCCCGCAGCCATCGGGAAGCCGACGAACTCCGAGACCCACCGCACCGCCTGGTCTTCGATCTGGGTGGCGGCGCGAGCATCGACCGCGAGGTTGATGTCGTAGGAGTGTGCGAGGAAGTCGCCGATCGTGCCGATCTCGAGCCCGCTCGAGCCGATGAACGCGAAGTAGCGCGGCCGCGCCTGGGCAATCGACTCGTCGAGGATGCGTGCGGCGTCGTCGAGGGCCTCGTGCACGGGCGAGGCCTCGTCGGGGAGCGCACGCTCCAACAGCCGCCGGACGCGTTCGTCGAGCGCCGGCTCCTCGGGTCGGAAGCTGTCGAAGCTGCGCCAGGCCTCGGCGACCAGGCGCGCCGCGTGCTCGAGCGCCTCCTCACGAGGTGCGTCGAGCCGCAGCGGCCGGTCGTCGCTCATGCCGGGATGGTATCGACCCGGCCTACCCTTCCTGCTTGGAGCTGAGGTCGGCGAGGGCCTGGCTCGCGGGCTCCCGGCCCTTCACGATCGCCATGTAGACGAGCCCGATCACGAACCAGATCACCGCGTAGCGCGGGGCCCAGATCGTCGGGACCGGCACCTGGTAGAACGAGCCCCAGATCGCCGCGCCGGTGATCGCGATGCCGACGATCGAGGCGATCGCCACGCTCACCGGGCTCGGTTGCAGGTTGAGCTTCGCCAGGGCGCCGATCGACATCAACAGGTAGACGACGAGAAGCGCGAACCCGCCGAACGTCGAGCACCAGGCGAAGAGGGCGAAGTAGTGCGGAAGCCCCTCGAGAGCGAAGATCTCCGTCCACTCGCTCGCCACGATCAGCAGGGCCTGCACGACGATCAGCAACGCGATCGCACCCGACGGCGTGCCGAACCTCGAGGAGACCGATGCGAACGCGCCGGGCAGCCGGCGGTCGCGCGCCATCGCGAACACGCCGCGCGTCGACGCCACGCCGGCACCGACGTAGACGGCCAGCATGTCGAGGAAGACGACGATCATCAGCGCCTTCAGCCAGAACTCCGAGCCGAACTCCGTGCCCGGCGCTCCGAGCGCGAACAAGGGAGCCCCGGCGACCTCCGGACTCGTGATGATCGCCAGGTCGAACCCGAATCCGGCGACCTCCACGTACGCGGCGATCAGGTAGAAGATCGACACCAGCACCACCGCGCCCAGCACGGCACGAGGAATCGCGCGCTTGGGGTTCGCGGTCTCCTCGGCAAGGTTGGCGGCCGTCTCGAAGCCGACGAAGATCAACACGCCGTACAGGACACCGAACATGATGCCGGAGAATCCGTCGGCGGGGTTCGGGTCGAACGCCTTGCCGAAGTCGTTGGCGTCTCCGAGATCGATGATCACCGTGACGAAGAAGATCAGTACGACCGCCATCGAGATCAGGGCGAGCGTGAGCTGCACCCGGGTCGAGATCTGCACGCCGAAGTAGAGGACGGCGAAGAGCAGCAGCGCGAACACCACGTCCCAGAGCCAGATCGGCAGCACCGGGTCGTCGATGCCGAGCGTCGGCAGCAGGTTGTCGTGCACGAAACCGCCGAGCAGCACGCCGAGGCCGGTCGTCAGGATGATCGTGCCCCCGTAGTACAACCATCCAGCACCCGCGCCGACGGTCGAGCCGAGCCCCTCGGTGACGTAGTCGTACAGCGAGCCGGCCGCGTGGATGCGCTTCGCATATTGGGCCACGATCCACCCGAGCGCGAACACGCCGATCCCCGCGAACAGCACCGCGAGCCCCGCCGACGTGCCGGCGCCGCGGGCGGCGAAGTTCACGCCGATGATCAGCGGGATGATGAACGCGGCCGAGAAGACCGGTCCCATGAAGCCGACGGATTGAGCCACCACGTCGATCAACGAGAGCTTCGCCTCGCCCAATCGCTCGTAGCCCAGATCCTGTGACTGACCCTGCTGGTCTGCCACTGGAGCCCCCCTTCCTTCTCCTGTTCCCTCTCCAGTCGGGCTACGCCGCGGCGCCGCCCCCGGTCCATCCGTCGGCCGGACGCTCGAACCAGACGTGCACCTGGCCCGTGCCGACGGAGGCTTCGTACTCGCTGAACAGCTCCCCCGGCGCCTGGCAGCGCGCACCCCCGAGGGCCGAGGCCATCATCAGGTAGTGGCCGAAGTGTCCTTCGGGCGCGGCCTTGCGGTACTCAGGCATCCAGTCGATCACGCCGGCGTGGTCGCCCTTGGCCAACATCGAGAGCACGTGCTGGTCTGCCTCGTAGCTCTCCAGATGCAGGATGTTCTCTGGCGCCTTCGAGCTCTCGTGCTGCCGCAGCTCCCGGAAGGGGTAGAAGCGGTGGGTCATGCCGCCCGACGCGAGCAGCACCACGCGGCGGTCGCTCTGGGCGATCGCGTCGCCGATCAGCTTCCCGAACAGCAGGAAGTCCTCGGTGGTGCAGGTCTGGTTGATCGCGACGCTGATCCAGCGGGTGGCGGGGTCGCCGAGGAACGTCCAGATGTTGACCGTGCCGTAGAAGATCGGCAGGTACGGATCGTCACAGTCCAGGATCCAACAATCGTCGCGCCCGTCGGCCAGCGCCGCTATGCCCTTCGCGAGATCGGGGTCCCCGGGCATGTCGTACGGGATCCCCGCCATGCCCCGGGGAAGCTCGTGGCTCGTGAACTTCCCCTGCCGGCGCTCCTGCGCCGTAATGATGTGCTCGAACGTCGACTCCCAGTGCGTGTCGAACACGACCACCGTGTCCGGCTGCAGGCGGTCGAGGCACTCCGACTTCATGCGATGCAGCCCGGGCACGAGGGTGATCTCGTTGCCGTCGTTGATCTCCCGACGGGTCTCCTCGGGCAGCATGATCGTGGGGACGTGGGCCACCAGGGCCGCGCCGACGACTTCACCCATCTGCGTCCTCCTCCTGATCGGTTCGTGCCTCGTTCCACGGTGCCGTGCAGACGTTCTTCACGTCCGCGTAGAAGTCGAAGCTCCAGGGTCCGCCCTCGCGGCCGACGCCGGACCTCCGCGCCCCCCCGAACGGCGCCGCGAGGTCTCGCACGAAGAAGCAGTTCACCCAGACGGTGCCGGCCACGAGCCGCGAGCCGACGCGCTCCGCCCTGGCCTCGTCGCCGGTGTACACGATGGCCGCCAGGCCGTACTCGGTCGAGTTCGCGAGCGCGACGGCCTCATCCTCGCTCTCGAATGTCTGCAGGGTCAACACGGGGCCGAAGACCTCCCGGGTGAGGATCTCCGAGCCCTCAGGGGCGTCGGTGAACAGCGTCGGCCGGTAGTAGAGGCCCCCGAGGTCCGCGCTCGGACCGCCGCCGAAGACGACCGCGGCGCCCTCGGCCTTCGCGCGCTGCACGAACCCGTCGACGCGTTCGAAGTGCTCGCGGGTGATCTGCGGGCCGATGTCGGTGGCTTCGTCGCGAGGGTCGCCCTGCACGATGGCACCCGCCGCCTCGACGAACCGTTCGAGGAAGGCATCGCGCATCGACCGCTCGACGATCAGCCGCGTGCCGGCGAGGCAGACCTGTCCGGCGTTGTCGAACTGGTTCACCGCCTGCTTCACGACGGCGTCGAGATCGGCGTCGGCGAACGCCACGAACGGCGACTTGCCGCCGAGCTCGAGGGAGACCGGCGTGAGGTTCGCCCCGGCGGCCTGCGCCACGAGCGTGCCCGTGGGCACGCTGCCGGTGAACGCGATGCGATCGACGCCGGGGTGCGCGGTGAGGGCGGCGCCGGCCTCCTCGCCGATGCCCTGCAACACGTTGAACGCGCCGTCGGGCAGTCCGGCCTCGTGGGCGATGTCGGCGAGCATCGAGGCCGTGAGAGGCGCCCACTCCGGCGGCTTCAGCACCACTGCGTTGCCGGCGGCGAGGGCGGGCGCGACCCGCCAGGTCGCCAGCATCAGGGGTGCGTTCCAGGGGGTGATCACCACGGTCACGCCGCTCGGATCCCAGGCCACGCGCTCGGCGAACCCGTCGTAGTCCTTCGTGCCGGTCTCGAGCGCGAGCAGCTGGTCCGCGAAGAACCGGAAGTTGCGCGCGACCCTCGGCATCACCGAGTTCCGCATCGAACGGAGCAGCGACCCGTTGTCGCGCGTCTCGACCGCCGCGAGCTCGGGTACCCGCGCCTCCACTCCGTCGGCGAGACGGTGCAAGACCTCGGCGCGCTCCTTCGCCGGCATCGAGCCCCAGGTCGCGCTCGCCGCACGCGCGACGTCCACAGCTCGGTCGGCGTCGTCGGCGCCGCCCCGCGCGACCTCGGCGATCGTCTGCTCGTCGATCGGCGAGACGTCGAGGAACGAGCCGCTCGAGGGCACACGTCGCCCACCGATCCAGTGCTCGGTCGAGACCTCGATGCCTTCGACGACGGCGCGACTCGTCGTGCTCCCCTCCCCCGTGTCAGAGGAACCTCGGAAGGTCGTTCGTGTCCGAACGGTATGGGGGGCAGGGGAAGCTGTCAAGCCGGTGTTCGTCCACGTCGGGCGACGAACGCCGGCGGACCGGGAACCGTCGAAGGTCCTCCGGTCGTCGGAGTCGCCTCCACTCGGAAGGGGCTCGTCATGTCAGGGAAGCGGCACCGTCTGCGTCGATCCGCGATCGTGGTCCTCTCGACGTCGATCCTCGTGGCCGGTCCGGTCGGCGCCGCGTGGGCGTGCGGCGGACTGGTCACGCCGAACGGCACGATCAACCTCGTGCGCACCACGACCCTCGCCGCGTACCACCGTGGGATCGAGCACTACGTCACGTCGTTCGAGTTCGCCGGCGAGGGTCAGGAGATCGGTTCGATCATTCCCCTGCCGGGGGTGCCGACCAAGGTCGTGAAGGGCGGCGACTGGACGCTGCAGCGGCTCGTGATCGAGACGCAGCCGCCCGCGCCGGAGTCGGCGCTCTTCGCGGTGGCCGCCGACCGCGCCGCCGAGGTGCTGCTCGAGACAGAGATCGACTCCCTCGACATCACCGTCCTCAAGGGTGGCGCCCTCGCGGTCGGCACCTGGGCCCGCGACCACGGGTACTTCCTGCCGCCCGACGCCCCCGAGGTGCTGGAGTTCTACGCCGAGCGGAGCCCGATCTTCCTCGCGGCCCGGTTCAACGCCCAGCGGGCGGCCGAACAGGGGGTGCAGCGTGGCGAGGGCACCCCGATCCACGTGGTGATCCCGACGCCCGATCCGTGGGTTCCCTTGCGGATCCTGGCGCTCGGACGCCAGCCGTCGGAGATCGTGCAGGCCGACGTGTTCCTGCTGACCGACGTGGCGCCGGCGATGCTTCCTCAGGCGATCGAGCCGAACGGCGACGAGGATCAGCGCGGGCTGATCCTGCGGACGAGCGAGCGGGCCTCGGACTCCCTGATGAGCGACCTGCGCTCTGATGCGCGCATGGGCTGGCTCCCTGAGCAGGACATGTGGCTTACGCAGGTGCAGATCAACGAGCGAGCCGACCTACTTACCCACGACCTCGCGATCGACGCGAGCGGCTTCGGACACCCCGACCCCGTCGCGGCGGGGCTCGCGCGCCCGATGCGAACGGCCTCCGCCGACGCGGCTCCTTGGATCGCCGTCGGAGGGATCACCATCGTGACGGCGCTCGCCGCGCTCGTGGGGCTCGCCCTGATCACGAGGCGCCGCCGCGGCGCCCGGCCGCCGGCGTGATCGTTCGGCGGGGGCTGATCCCCGGCCTGACGATCGCGGCCGTGGGCATGCTCGGCCTCGGCGCGGTGGCCATGGGCGCCGGCGCCCCGCCGGGCGGCGGCAGAGTTCGGGAGGTGCGGATCGTCATCCATCATTCCCGGTTCGAGCTCCCCAGCGTCGATGTCGCTCCCGGCGAGAGCGTGCGGTTCGTGCTCGAGAACACCGACCCGATCGACCACGAGTTCATCGTGGGCGACGCGCGGGTGCAGCTCGCACACGAACGCGGAACGGAGGCCCACCATCCGCCGAGGCCCGGCGAGGTGACGGTGCCCGCGGGCACGACCCGGGCGACCACTGTCACGTTCCCGCCGTCGACGGGAACGACGTTGTTCGGTTGCCACCTGCCCGGCCATTACGCCTACGGCATGGTCGGGACGATCGAGATCGGTTGACGACCGCGCCGGGGCCTACCCCGAGAAGTGCGCCTCGAGGTCGGGCGTCGCGCGCTGGCGGAGCGCCGCGGCCACACGCTGACGCTCCAGCATCTGCTCGAGCATCTTCGCCGATTGCGGGATCGGGTGCTCCGCGAAGAACGCCTGGGCCTCGTCGACCTGCTCGGGCAGCGTGAGGTAGCGGACGCCCTCCGCCATGCGGATCGTGAGCTGCGTCGGGAAGCGCTCCTCGGCCTCGGTCCACCGGGCGCGCAGCGTGTCCCACGCCCGCTCGCCGAGGTCGCGGTTGATCAGCGAGTACGCGAAGACGAAGGGCGCGTCCTGGCTGCGGATGTCGTCGCCGAACGTGGCCTCGAGCGTGCGATCGAACAGCGCCGGATCGCGGAACAGCGGCAGGGCGAACAGGTACCGGTACTGCTCCTGGGGCGTGGGCGACTCGCGGTAGGCGGCCCAGTACCGCTCGTAGTCGGCGGCGTCGCCGTTGGCCGCGACGACGTTCACGGCGGCGGCGGCCAACGAGGCGTCGACGGGCTTGCCGGCGCGCGCCTCTGCTTCGAACTCGCGCGCGGCGGCCTCCGCGTTCGGATCGGCCCCCAGCACGCCGAGGCCCTGCAGCAGGGCACCCCGGAGGGCACGGATGCGGTCGGGCTCGTCGGCATCGGCCTCCCAGCCGAGGCGGTCCATGGCCGGGGCCACGAGGTGGCGCACGAACGCACGGAAGCGCTCCCGAGGCTCCCCCTCGAGGAATCGGTCGCACCACCCGAGCCCCGTCAGCAGGATCTGCCAGACGGCGAGGTCGTCCTCGTCGCCGTATCGCGACGCGGCGAGGACGAACTCCGATGCAGGCGCTGCGCCCGAGGTGACGGCGGCCCAGTGGTCGTCGACCAGGCCGTAGCGTTCCAGGGGCGAGATCTCGAGGAGGCGTCCGGTCAGGCGTTCGAGCAGGCCACCCTCGTAACGGACCCGGACGAAGCTGCTCGCCCCCGCGTTCACGACCACGGCGGCGTCGGCCGCCTCGGCCGAGACCGTGCCATCGGCCGGCACCAGCACCGATGACTCGTCGCCGTCGAGCGAGCGCACGCGCAGAGGCACGTCCCAGACGGCATGGTCCGTGCCGCCGTCGGCCAGGAAGCGGCGCTGGTCCAGTCGCACACCGTCGGCGCTCGGCGAGGCGGTCACGAGCGGATACCCGCCCTGCCAGATCCACTGGTCCATGATGCGACGCACCGGCTCGCCGCTCGCTTCCTCGATCGCGTGCCAGAGGTCGTGGGTCTCGGTGTTCCCGTAGGCGTGGCGGGCCAGGTACAGCCTGATGCCCTCGCGGAACCGGTCGGCCCCGAGGTACTGCTCGAGCATGCGCAGGATCGCCGCGCCCTTCTGGTACGTGAGCACGTCGAACATGCCGGACGCGTCGTCGGGCGAGTGCACCGGGTACTCGATCGCGCGGGTCGAGCGCAGCGCGTCGACCTCCTTGGCGGCAGTCGCTCCACGGGCGAACGTGTTCCACTGCTCCCAGTCGGGGCGCCACGCGTCGACCGTGACGAGCGCCATGAACGTGGCGAACGCCTCGTTCAGCCAGATGCCGTTCCACCATCGCATCGTCACGAGGTTGCCGAACCACTGGTGCGCGAGCTCGTGCGCCACGACGTCAGCGATGTTCTCGAGCTCGGGCTGGGTGGCGTGCTCGGGGTCGACGAGCAGCAACGATTCCCGGTAGGTGATCAGGCCGGTGTTCTCCATCGCCCCCTGCGCGAAGTCGGGGATCGCGACGAAGTCGACCTTCCGGTCGGGGTAGGGGATGCCGTAGTACTCGGTGAAGTAGCGCAGGGAGAACTCGCCGGCCTCGAGGGCGAAGCGAGCGAGGTGCCCCTTGCCGGGCAGGTGCACGAGCCGCAGCGGCACGCCGTCGACGTCGATCGGATCGGTGATCTCGAGGCGGCCGACCACGAAAGCGACCAGGTACGTGGACATCGACATCGTGTCGGCGAACCGCACCCGGACCCGGCCGTCACCGTTGGGCGCCCGGTCGATCTCGGGGCCGTTGGAGAGTGCGGCGACGCCCTCGGGCACGACGAGCGTCACTCCGAACACGGCCTTCAGGTCGGGCTCATCCCAGCAGGGGAACGCGCGCCGGGCGTCGGCGGCCTCGAACTGCGTCGTCGCGATCGTGTGCGTGCCGTCGTCGTCGGTGTAGGTCGACCGGTAGAAGCCGTGGAGCTGGTCGTTGAGCTCGCCCCGGAACGACATCCTCAGGAGCCAGGCGCCCGGTTCGACGGGCACCGCGAGCGCGAGGGTCGCGCGTTGCAGCTCCTCGTCGTGCGCCACGTCGGTCACCGCGACCTCGGCGCCGACCTCGGTGCGCACGGTCGCCTGGTCGATCGCGAGGTCGAGCGCGTTCACGACGATCTCGTCGACCCGCTCGTGGACGTCGATCTCGATCTCGACGGTGCCCGAGAACGTCGCCGACCCGAGGTCGGGCTCGAGGACCAGGTCGTATCGGGTCGGGACGACGGTGCGAGGAAGCCGGTAGCGATCCTGCATGGCACCGGAGCCTATCGCGCCGCCGACGCTCCGTGTGCGGATGCGTCCGGAAGCATCGACCCGCGGGAGCGGAAGCCATGAGACCCTGCGTGCAGGAGGTTCCCGACCCAGCATGCGAACGTCACGACGCGGCGAGGAGACCGACGACGCAGCGGTGGATCTCGGCGTCGTGGTCGACGACTCCCCGTCCGACCTCGAGCGCCGGGCCGATGCGCGACGGCGCGTGGGCACGCTCTCGGCCTTCGGCGCGGTCGCCGTGGTCGTGGCGATCCTGGTGATGACCGGGGGCGGCGACGGCGAGATGGACCGGGGACCCGCGAACGCCACCGACGCTCCCGACACGTCGTCGCTGCAGCCGGGCACCTATCGCCTGCCCGGCCTCTCCGCCCCCGTCTCGATCACCGTGCCGGCCGGGTGGTCGGCCGGTGACTCGATCTGGGGCCCGGCCGGCGAGGGCCTCGCGGCGATCTCCACGGGGCGGCCCGGGGCCACGATCAGCATCGCGCTGCTCGACGTCGCGCAACTGCACCCGTACGAGGCCTCGAAGGACAGAGCGCTCGGCCGTCCGGGCACCGCGGCGTGGTTCGGACGGTCCCTCGACGACTTTGCGTCGCGCGTGCAACCGCGACTGCGCGATCGCATCGTCGGTCACCGCCTCGACTGGCGGGCGCCGCCGGTCCTCGCGTGGCTCTTGACGTTCACGGACCGCGGACCGATCGGCGTGGCCGACGACGCGACGTACGACGGCCGGCGCGGTGCCCTGGTCTCGTTCGCGTTCCCCGGTCCGGCGCGGTCCGTGTTCGGGGCGCCCGGCGGCGGCACGATCGCCCTGCGGCCCGGGGTCACCTACACGTTCTGGGTGCCCCGCGCCGACGGGTCGGCCGAGGACACGATCATCCTGGGGGTCGCACGCGAGCTCGGCGCGACGCCCAGCACTGCCGAGTGGGACGTCGTGCGGACGCTCGAGATCGGGTGAACCGGATCGGGAAGCGGGCGCGGTCAGTCGTTCACGTAGGTGAGCCAGTCCGCGTACTTCGGGTCGTCGCCCTTCGTGGCGGCGAAGAACGCATCCTGCAGCGACTTCGTGACCGGGCCACGATGCCCCGCCCCCACCGTGCGATCGTCGACCTCGCGGATCGGCGTGATCTCGGCTGCCGTGCCCGTGAAGAACACCTCGTCGGCCGTATAGAGGTCGGTCCGCACCAGGTTCTGCTCGATCACCGGGAAGCCGAGGTCGCGGGCGATCGCCATGACCGCGGCGCGGGTCACGCCGGCGAGGCACCCGTGACCGGTGTGAGGCGTGACGATCGTGCCGCCGTTCACGACGAAGATGTTCTCGCCCGAGCCCTCGGTCACGTAGCCCTCGTCGTTCAGCAGCACGGCCTCGTCGTAGCCCGACTTCGTGGCGTCGACCTTCGCGAGGATCGACCCGAGGTAGCCGCCCGTGGCCTTGGCCGCCGAGGGCAGCGAGTTCTGGTCATGGCGCTTCCATGAGCTGATCTTCACCCGCACGCCCTGCTCCAGGGCTTCCTCGCCGAGGTAGGCGCCCCACGGCCACACGGCGATCGACACGTCGACCGGGTTGGCCAGCGGGCTCACGCCCATCTCGCCGTATCCGCGGAACGCGATCGGACGGATGTAGCACGACTGGAGCCCGTTCGCGCGGATCGTCTCCTTGACCGCGTCGACGAGCTCAGCCTTGGAGTACGGGATCTCCATGAAGTAGATCGAGGCCGAGGAGTTCATGCGGTCGAGGTGCGCGTCGAGGTGCCACACGGCGGGTCCGCGCGCCGTCTCGTAGGCCCGGATGCCCTCGAAGACGCCGCTGCCGTAGTGCAGGGCGTGGCTGAGCACGTGCACCTTTGCCTCGTGCCAGGGCACGAGCTCACCGTTCATCCAGATCGACTCGACCTCGGTGATCGGCACCGTCGAACCTCCTCGGGTCGTCCGCCGAGCCGAACGCCAGGGCGGTAGCCCCCAAGGATACCGATGGCGAGCGGCTACCGCGACGGTGCCGGTCACGACCCGTGGAGCGGAAGCGGGTAGTGTGCCGGTATGCACGAGGAGCAGCTGACGCCGAGCGAGGGGCCCTCGCCGACCGACGTCGACGCGGACGACGGCGAGGCGATAGAGGATCTGATCAGCGGCATGGACCGCTACGCTGGCGCCGAGGAGCACACCACCCTCGCCGAGCAGCACGACGGTGACACGATCGACGAGCGGAACCGCCGCGAGCAGCTCGCTGCACGCCGCGAGGCGGCCGGCGTTGACCTCGTGGACGAGGCCGACGACGGCGTCGACCGGGAGAAGGACCTCGTCGGTGACTCTGAGCGATCCGATGGCCCGGTCCCGGCCGAGCTGGCGGCGATGCACGTCGTCGACGACGCGCCCGGCGTCGTCGACCACCCCGACGACTACGTGGAGCCCGACACCCGGTAGCGGTGCCAACGCATGGGCGCCTCGGGGTCGAGGGGTCCATCCCACTCGTCGAAATGCTCGGCGGCCCACGAGCGCACGTTCGCGACCGCACGCTGCAGATCCTCGTCGCGCGCCCGCCACGTCCACGAGTAGGTGCGTGCGAGCGCCTCGTCGAAGAATGTCGAGAGCGAGCTGACGAAGTGGCCAGGGGCCTCGACCACGCCGAGCGGGTGAGCTCCGGCGTTCGTGAACACCTCATCGAGCGCCTCGGGTTCCCGGTCACGGGACAGCCCGACCGGCTCTGCGTCGGGGCCGATCTCGCGGACCATGCGATCCATCACCTCGCGCCAGCGGCCCGAGAACCCCCCCGGCTCGATCGCGATCACGCCGCCCGGCTCGGTGACCCGGCAGAGCTCGGCGACGGCGTCACGCCACGCGGGGATCAGGTGCAGCACCCACCGCGCGTACGCGCCGCCGAACGCGGCGTCGCGAAACGGGAGCCGGGTCGCGTCCGCCTGGGCGAGGCCCACGCCTGCGCTCTTGTCGCGCAGCCGCGCCATCATCTCTCCGGACAGGTCGACGCCGACGACCCGAACACCGCGAGCCGAGAGCGGCACGGCCAGCGCCCCGGTCCCCACGCCGATCTCGAGCACCGGACCGACGCCGGCTGCGACGTCGCGCTCCAGCAGGTCGACGACGCCGCGGAGCGTCTCCTCGTCGGTGACGCGGGTGGCGTCGTAGAAGGAGGCGACTCGGTCGAACGAGACCGAGTCGCTCATGCGCCGTGCAGCAGTTCCCGCCGCGGGTACGCTGTGGACGACGGCTGCTCGGGTCGCCCCGGCACGTCGCCGCGCAGATAGCCGTCGGCGATCATGCGCACCTGCATGTAGACGCCGCCCTCCCACACGGTCGACATCGGACCCGCCCGGTGCCCGCGCGAGGCCGCCGCGCGCTGCAGCGACTCGCACGCGGCCCAATCCTCACGATTCGTGACGTCCCAGAAGTCGACCGCGTACGCCGGGTCGAAACCATCGAGCTCGAGCGCCTCCGGCGGGAACAGCCACTCGCATTCCACGAAGCTTCGGTCGGGTGCGATCGGCTCGATGCGGTGCGTCAGCACGTAGTCGGGGTGCGGACTGATCAGCAGGTTCGGGAAGATGCCGAAGTAGCCGACCTCGCGCAGCTGGTGCTCGCGCAGACCCCGGATCGGCACCCCGCCCGATCGTCCGTCGAGCGACATCGTCTCCACGCCGTCGTAGAGGTCCATCGGCCCCGCGACGTAGAGCCCCCGGATGTCGATCGAGTAGCCGCTGTCGGGCGGGGTCACCGTGCAGAGCTCGGGGTGGATCTCGGAGCAGTGGTAGCACTCCTGGTAGTTCTCATGGATCAGCTTCCAGTTCGCGGCGATCTCGTAGGAGTGGCGAGCCGCCACCACGAGACGCTCGGGCTCCCAGGGCGCGAGATGGTCCCAGAGGTTCCCGAACTGCTCCTCGTCGCCGACGCCGTCGGGGTCACGGCGCGCGAACATCCATCCACCGCGCTCGATCTGCCCGGCCGCGCGACGGTGCGTGCCGGCACGCCCCAGGCAGACCCACGATCGGTCGAAGAACCGCCCTCGCTCCCACTCGAGCACGTCGGGGGACGTGTACGCCTCACCCGGGAGCCCGTACGAGAGCCCGAACGGACTGACGCACCGCTGCAACGCATCGCGGTCGATCGGCGCCACGCTCACGTGGTCAGCATCCCTGGCGGACCAAGCCGCGGCAAGTCCCGCCGGTCAATTCATGGACGGGTCGCGCGGCATCAGCCGCAGCATGTCGTAGCCGCGCCCGAGCCGGCGCAGCACGTCCTCCCACAGGCGCCCCGGGTCGTCGTGGAAGACGTCGTCGGGCAGCGCAGGCGCGGTCACCCAGCTCTCCTCCTCCAGCTCAGATTCGAGCTGGCCGGGACCCCACCCCGCGTAGCCCGCGTACACGCGCGCACGGCGGATCGCCTCGCCGATGTCGTCGCCGGACTCCGGCGGTAGGAAGCCGATCGACCCCACCGCCAGCAGCTCCGCCCTCGAAGGATCGAGGAAGTCGGCGAGCACGACGATCGATGCGGGCTCGACGGGTCCCCCGTCGAACAACGGCTCCTCGGGATCGACCAGGTCCCCCAGCGGCGGCACCGCCTCGCGGACCGGCACCCCGAGCGACTGGTTCAGCACGACGCCGACGGCCCCGTCGTCGTCGTGGTGCCCGATCAACACGACGGTACGACGGAAGTTCGGGTCGAAGAGGTTCGAGTTCGAGATCAGCAGGTGGCCGGTGAGGGGTTCCACCCCTCTATCATCGCGCGTCGAGCAGCCATGTGGCCGCCTCGATGTGCTCGCGCATCGGGCCGGCGTCGTCGAAGCCCCACGCGACCGTGTGTGCCATCGACCACAATCGCGCCCGCTCCCGGTCGAGCCCGAGCTCCGCGGTGATCCGGTCGAGGCGTCGCAGCACGGCCTCGCGGCTGTGCCCGAGCTCCCGGCCCCGCACGATCGAGGCCACCCCGTACTCGCGCTCCCCGGCCAGGGGCTTCGGGTCGATCAGGAGCCACGGCTCCCGCTCGGCCGCGAGCACGTTGTCGGCATGCAGGTCCTGGTTCACGAGGACCTGCTCGCCCTGGGTCGGCGCGAGCGACTCGAACGCCTCCGTCGCCGCGTCGATCAACCGCTCGTCCACGGTGCGTCCCGTCCGCTCCCAGTGTTCACGCATCTCGACGGTGAGGTCGGCCACCTCGTCGGCGAGCGGGCGGAACGGTGCTCCGGCCGGGATCCAGAGACGCGGGAGCAGCCCGATCACCACGTCGAGCGCGGCCTCCGGCTCTTCGCGGGTGAGAGGCGTGCCCGGTAAGCACCGCTCGAGCAGCATGACCCAGCACATCGGATCCTCGTCGAGCAGGAAGACCGCCCCGCTCCCGCTGAGTCGCCGCAGCGCCTCGGCTTCGAACTCCCCCTCACGGTCGGGGATACCGATCTTGAGCACAGCCGAGTGACCGCCCCGCTCGGCGGGCATCGTCAGCGAGGCGACGCTGTTCGTCCACGGTTCCCCGAGCGTCAGCGACCACCGCTCGGCGCACGCGTCGACGATCGAGGGAAGCTCGTCGAGCCACGCTGCGAACCGAGGATCGCCCCGCCAGACGTCCAGGTGCTCGTAGGCCACGCAGGAGAGCGTACGGCTCAGCTCTTCGCGGGGATCTCCTTCTTGGGGTCGAGGAACGGCAGCGGGGTCACCGTGGCCGTCATCGGGCCGTCGGGCGAGGTGATCTCGATGCGCGTGCCCTCGGCGGCCGTGCCGGTTGGCACCCACGCGAAGCCCATGTTGCACTCGAGCCGCGGAGAGTACGACGCGCTCACGAGCCGGCCGATCGTCTCATCGCCCCCGACCACGGGCCAGAAGTCCTCGAGCCACATGCCGAGTGGATCGCCGTCGATCTTCACGCCCACGAGCTTCTGCCGTACGCCTTCGTCGCGGATCCGCTCGAGCGCCGTCCGCGAGACGAACTCGTTGTCGTTGTCGAGCTCGACGAGCCGCTCGAGGCCGGTGATCTCGAACGGGTTGTTCGTGATGTCCATGTCGTTGCCGTAGTTGAAGATGCCG
>JBGGNG010000198.1:0-22423 GCA_041287635.1 Actinomycetota bacterium
GAGCCCGGTCACCGATACGTCGTCATCGCTCACCGGCGTGCCGACGGGACGTTCACACCTGACGGCCTCTGCGGACGCACCCGTGAGCTGGATCGCGAGACGTTCCGGGCATTGGTGCGTTTGGCACGAGAGACGTAGCGAGCAGCGCCGGAACCTTGCTCGTCTTCGAGCACCTCCCGGCACGTCGGCCGACTGCGTGTGTGCGAACGCCCGCGGGCACCGACTTCGATAACGTCACTCCATGGCCGACGATCGAGGAAGCGGTACGCATCGCCCCCCCGCCCGGAGCGTTCCGTGGAGCTGAAGGGTGCCATCGTGGTCGTCACCGGCGCGTCGGCCGGGATCGGTGAGGCCACCGCGGTGGCCTTCGCGAGGCGGGGCGCGCGGGTCGTGCTGACCGCCCGGCGGCTGGAGCGCCTCGAGGCGCTCGCCGACCGGATCAAGCGGGCGGGGGGCTCGGCGTTGGCCCTTCGGCTCGACGTGACCGAGCCCCGGGAGGTCGGCGGCCTGCCTGCCATCGTGCGCGAGGTGTACGGGCGCCACGCCGACGTGCTCGTGAACAACGCTGGCGTCCCGGGCGGCGGCGCGATCCAGGATCTCTCCTACGACGAGATCCGTAACGTCGTCGAGGTTAACCTGCTCGGGGTGCTCTACGGCATGCGAGCGTTCCTGCCCGAGATGTTGCGCACGGGTCGGGGGCACATCGTGAACGTCGCCTCGCTCGCCGGCAGGTTCGCGACCCCCGGTACCGGCCTGTACTCGGCGACCAAGCACGCGGTGGTCGCGGCGAGCGAATCGGCGAACTACGACGCCGAGCCCCGAGGGGTGCACGTGACCGCCGTGAACCCGGGATTCGTCGCGACGGAAGGCTTCCCACAGGACGAACTGCCCTCGTGGGCGGTGATGTCGGCCGATCGCGTCGCGGACGCGATCGTGAAGGTGGTCCGAGAGGGCATCGCTCCCGAGTACGCCGTGCCTCGCTGGGTCTCACCGTTCCAGGCGTTCCGCGTGCTCACGCCTCCGCTGTACCGTTGGGGGGTGCGCCAGGCGCGACGGACAGGCGTGCGAGCGACCCAGGCGAAGCGATGACGAGCGCGAGCACCGCACCGGTCGAGATCGGTCGTCCCGAGACGGTCGAGGACATCGAACCCGACGTGCCCTGGATCGTGATCGTCTGGAACGACCCGATCAACCTGATGACGTACGTGACGTGGGTCTTCCAGAAGCTGTTCGGCTACTCGCGGGCGAAGGCGGAGAAGCTGATGTGGGACGTGCACACGAAGGGCAGAGCCGTGGTGTCGAACGGCACGCGTGACGAGGCCGAGCGTGACGTCGCCCGCCTGCACGCGTACGGGCTCTGGGCGACGATGCAGAAGGACCGCTAGGTGCGCCGGCGCAAGGGGCCGGTGCAGCGCACGGGGCCTGGTCGGTTCGCGGTGCGCCTCTCCGACCGGGAACGAGACGCCGTGCGCACGTTCACCGCGCAGCTGCGGGTGCTGCTGACGTCGGAGAGCCCCTCGAGCGACCCGGCCGTGGCTCGCCTCTTCCCGCCGGCGCTGCCCGACGACGACGTGCTCGGCAACCTGGAGTACGAGCAGCAGCACGGCGACGAGCTGCTGCTCGGCAAGCTGGAGGCCCTCGACACCGTCGACCGCACGCTCGACGAGCGTGAGCTCACGGAGGACGAGCTGATGGCCTGGCTCGGTTCGCTCAACTCGATCCGGCTGGTCGTCGGCACGAGGCTCGGGGTGACCGAGGAAACGACCGAGAAGGACTTCGCGGACGACGAGCGCGAGATGTTCGCGCTCTACGGCTACCTCACCTGGCTCGAGGGCTGGGTAATCCAAGCCCTCGACCAGGAGCTCCCCGCCGACGACGCCGGTGCGTAGCGCGGCAGCGATCAGCGGACGGGCGAGCCGACCTGGTGGAGCTTCAGCATGTTGGTGGTCGTGCGTCCGGCGGGCGAGGACGCCGCCATCACCACGAGCTCCCCGGGCGCAACGAGCGACCGGCGACGGAGTCCCTCGTCCATCAGCGCGATCATCGCGTCGGTGTCGTCGGGCTGCTCGGCCGCGAGCGGCACCACGCCCCAGTTCATCGTGTTGACGCGCCGGACCCGCTCGTCGGGGATGAACGCGTAGATCGGGCTCGCCGGACGCTCGGCCGAGAGCAGGCGCGCCGTGCGGCCCGTCTCCGTGTAGCACGTGATCGCCACCACCTCGGGCTCGGTCGTGGCCACGTCGGCAACGGCATGAGCGACGGCGGCGGCCTCGCCGGTGTGGCGACAATCCGGCTGGGCGGCGCGGTAGTCGCGGCGGCGGGCCTCCACCGCCGTGGCGATCTTCGTGGCGGTCGCGGCCGCTTCGAACGGGTACTCGCCGATCGCCGTCTCACCGGAGAGCATGATCGCGTCGGCCCCGTCGAGCACGGCGTTGGCCACGTCGGTCGCCTCGGCACGCGTGGGCCTCGGCGCGCGGATCATCGACTCCAGCATCTGGGTCGCCACGATCACGGGACGGCTCGCGGCCCGTGCGGCCCGCAGGAGATCCTTCTGCAGCAACGGGATCTGCTCCATCGGCAGCTCGACCCCGAGATCGCCTCGGGCGACCATCAGGGCGTCGGTGACCTCGAGGATCGACTCGATGTGCTCGATCGCCGGCTTCGTCTCGATCTTCGCGACGATCGGCACGACCCGATCGCCCATCAGCGTCCGCAGCTCGTGCAGATCGTCGGCACCGCGCACGAACGACTGGGCGATCAGGTCCACCCCGAGATCGAGCGCCCGCGCGAGCCCTTCGCGATCGCGCTCGGTCACCGCGGGCAGGCCAAGCCGCTCCGCGGGAACGTTCACCCCTTGCCCCGATCGCACGGTGCCGCCCCGCACGCACTCGGTGCGCACCGTGGCGCCGTCGATCCCCGTGACCAGCAGCTCGACCGCGCCGTCGGCCAGCAGCACGCGGTCGCCCTGCCGCAGGTCCTCGGCCAGGCCGGGGTAGGTCGTCGACGTGCCGTGCTCGGAGCCGAGGCCGTCTGCCCGCAGCTCGAACGGCTGCCCCGGCGCGAAGCGGAACGGGTCGGGGTCCATCGTGGCGAGCCGCACCTTGGGCCCGGGCAGGTCGGCGAGCACGGCGAGCGCCCGGTCGCCCTCAGCCTCCGCGTCGCGCACCAACCCCACGGCACGGGCGTGGTCGTCGGGGGTGCCGTGGGAGAAGTTCACGCGGAAGATCGACGCCCCGGCCGTCACCAGGCCACGAACGAACGCCGGCGTGTTCGTCGCCGGTCCGAGTGTGCACAGGAGCTTCGTGCGGGCGGTCAGGGAGGGGCTCGGGGTGCTCACGAAACGCCTCTCTCCTCCGGTGGAAGTGGCTCGGTCCGGTGGGCCAACGCGGCCGAGGCCACGTCACCGGCTTCCTCGTCGGCCGGCGACGGGCGGGCAGGCGGGTCCGAGAGTGTGGTCGGCACCTCTCCGCGCAGCTCGAACTCTGCGCGCTCGACCCACCCCTCGGGGATCTCGTCGGGCGGCGTCACCCCGGCCATCTCGGCGAAGTAGATCGTCCAAGCACGGGGCACGACCCGGGCCCACTGGTAGCCGCCGCCGCCCGTGGCGATCCACCGTCCACCTGCCGCATCGTGCGCCAACTCGTGCAGGATCGACGCGGCCGCACGATAGGCGTTCGTCGTGAGGCCGAGATGCGCGAGCGGATCGCTCGCGTGTGTGTCGCACCCCAGCTGGGTCACGAGCACGTCGGGGCCGAAGTCCCGCACGATCGGGGGCACGGCCGCGCGGAACGCTTCGAGCCACCCCTCGTCGCTCGTACCCGGAGGCAGCGGCAGGTTCACGGCGGAGTCGGGAGCGTCCGGCCCTCCCCGCTCCGAGAGTCCACCTGTTCCGGGGAAGAAACCGATCTCGGGCGCGTACTCGTGGATCGAGACCGTGAGCACCCGAGGATCGTCCCAGAAGATCGCCTGCGGACCGTCGCCGTGATGCACGTCGACGTCGACGTAGGCGATGCGCTCCACGCCCTGGGCGAGCATCCACGCGATCGCGATCGCCGGATCGTCGTAGACGCAGAAGCCCGAGGCTCGGCCGGGCATCGCGTGGTGCAGGCCGCCCGCCGCGTTGAACGCATGCGTGACCTCGTCCCGCAGCACGGCCCGGGCCGCGGCGACGCTGGCACCGGCGACGATGGCGCCGGCCTCGTGCATGCGATCGAAGATCGGATTGTCGCCGGGACCGTACCCGAACCGGCCCCAGGATCCCTCGACCCCGTGGCCCGCCTCGCGCGTCGCGTCGATGAACTCCCGGGTGTGCACGAGCATCAGCGTGTCGTCGTCGGCCGGCTCGGCGCCGAGCCGGACGACGTGTGGTTCCCGGTCGATCCCGTACTCGGCGATCAGATCCCAGGTCAACAGCACCCGCTGGGGCCGCAACGGATGTCGCGGGCCGTGGTCGTAGATCCTCGCCTCGGGGACGACCACGAGGCCGGCGGTGCCACTCACGCGACCGAGCGGACCGCGGCCGCCGTGCGCGCCACCAGCTCGGCAGCGTCATCGTCGGTGAGCACGAACGGCGGGCCCAGCATCAGCAGGTCACCGTCGCGTCCGTCGACGTGCCCGGTCGAGGAGTACAGCAGCAGGCCCGCCTCGCGGGCCTCGGCCACGACCCGCTCGGTCACGCGGTCGGCGCGCGCGAACGGCTCCTTGGTCTCGGGGTCGCGGACGAGCTCGATGCCGATCATCGTTCCGAGCCCGCGCACGTCGCCCACGATCGGCAGGTCGGCGAGGGCGGCCACGAGGTCCGTCCGGAGCCGTTCGCCGAGCGAGGCCGAAAGCGCGACCAGATCATGATCGCGCAGCAGGCGCAGCACGGCGCCCGCCGCGGCGGCCCCCAGGCCGTTGTGCGACCACGTGAAGCCGTGGACGAACCCGGTGGTGGAGACCGCCTCGAAGACCTCCCCGCTCGCCGCGGCGAACCCGAACGGCACGTAGCCGCTCGTCGTGCCCTTGCCGGCGGTCAGGATGTCCGGCCGCACGTCCCAGTGGTCGACGCCGAACCAGCGACCGGTGCGACCCATGCCCGTCATCACCTCGTCGGCGATCACCAGCACGCCGTGGCGCCGGCACACGTCGACGATCGAGGGCCAGTAGTCCTCGCAGGGGACGGCCGCGCCCAGCGTCGCGCCCGCCACCGGTTCGGCGATGAACGCCGCCACCGAGTTCGGCGGCGCCTGGGAGATCATCCGTTCGAGCTCCCCGGCGTGCCACGCCCCGCACGCCGCGGGATGCTGCGGGTTCTCGCACCGGTACTCGTATGCCGCCGGCGCGTGCAGGAAGCGGCCGAGCCACGGTGTGTACGGCTTGCGGAGCGGCTCCTTGCCGCTCGCGTCCAGCGCCCCGAGGGTGTTCCCGTGGTAGGCGCTGCGACGCCCGATCACGACGAAGCGCGACTCCTCGCCACGCGCCAGGTGATACGCGCGAGCCAGCTTCAACGCGGTCTCGACGGCTTCGCTGCCGCCCGACACGGGGTAGAGGCGGGCATCGTCGAGCGGCAGCAACGGCGCCAGGTCGTCGGCATAGGCCTCGAGCACGCCCGTCGTGAACATCGTGCCGTGCACGTATTGCGTGCGGGCCAGCTGCGCCTCGATCGCCTCGATCACTGCGCGCTCCCCGTGCCCGACGTTCACGACGATCGCACCGCCCGCGCCGTCGAGGAAGCGTCGACCGTCGGCCGTCGTGATCCACGCGCCCTCGGCCGCGACCGCCTCGGGGAGCTCGCGGTCGAGCACCCTCGAGAAGACGTGGCTCACGAGCCCTCCTCGCGCGGGACTCGGGGAGGCGACGCCTCCGGTGCGGGATCGTCGTCGAAAGCCGCGAAGACCTCACGGAGCCGGTCGCCTCGGGCCTTGCGGCCCCGACGGATCGCCTCGGCCCACTCGGGCTCGGGCCCGGCGTCGACCGACCACGGCGTCTCCTGTCCGCCGGCGGTGCGGTCCTCGTCGGGGTGCATGTCGCTCACGTTACCGTCTGAACGTCGGCGAGCCACCGCCGCATCGAACGGTCGTCGCGCGATCGCAGCACGTCGATCCTGCGGTCGCTCGCATCCAGGTCACCGAACACCCGCATCACGAGGGCCGCGATCGCGTAGATGGGATCGACCGGGTCGGTCGCCGCCGTCCAGCGCACGCTCGCCTGCATCCGGAAGTCGCCCACCGCCGACGAGCCGGCATCGTGCGCGGCGAGCAGCGCGCCGAAGAAGAGCAGCGCCGGGAACGGTCCCGTGGTGCTCGTGGCGAGCGAGCCCAGCGCCTCGAGCACGGCTCGCACGTCGGCTCTGCGAGCCGCGATCGGATCGGCGTCGGCCGACGCGGGCAGCGCCCCGTCGTGCAGTCGAAGGCACGCACGCTGGCCACGCACGTACGCCGCCAAGGCGGCCCCGGTCGGCACGGAGTAGAGCGAGCTCCAGGTCGGGCGGATCCCCGCCGGCCCCACGGCCTCGACGACGGCGCGGGGAAGCCCCTCGAGCACCGCACCCAGCGTGGCTTCATCGTGGGCCTCCCGCGCGACATCGGCGATGACGTCACCAGCGGCATCGAGCACACACAGGGCGATCGATGCGCGACTCTCGGCACCGACGGCGCTGCGGACGGTCACCGGCGCGCCCGGCCACACCTCGGATCCGGAGATCGCGAGCCGGCCGGCGAACGGCCGCGCGTTCGTGCCGAACCTCACCGCTTCCGCGAGGTACAACGGCAGACCGAGCCGCAGATCGCGACCCGCCTCGCCGACCGCCCGGTCGTCCCACCCCTCGGCGCAGAAGACGATCGTCGGCGCGCCCTCACGCACGAACGGCACCAGCCACGATGGCGATCGCAGGGGCCCGTACCAGACCGGGGGCTCGAGCGGCTCGATCGGGCCGGCTGTCACTTCGTGTAGACCCCGCCGGGGTCGAGCTCCTCGCGGATCAGCCGCAGCTCCTCGTCGGTCGGCGCCGGCGTCTCGCCGAGATCGTCCGCGATCCTCGGATCCCACCCCATGCTCGCGCGGACGTCGTCGAGCCCGACCGCGGGGTGCAGGGTGCGCAGCGTCATCTCACCCGTGGCCTCGTCGAAGCCGTAGGTCGCGAGGTCCGTCACGACGCTCGTCGGCCCGCTTCCCCACCAGCCGCGAGCGGCGTCGTGCACGGGGTCGCCGCTGTGTCCCGGTGACGTGCGGAAGTCGAGCCGGTCGACGAACGAGCGTTGCGCCTGCCGCATGATCACCAGGACCTGGCGGGCGTGGATCGCGATCTCGCAGGCGCCGCCCGAGCCCGGCAGCCGAACCTTCGGATGCTCGTAGTCGCCGATCACCGTCGTATTGAGGCTCCCGAATCGGTCGATCTGGGCCCCGCCAAGGAACGCCACATCGATCAGCCCGGCCTGGAGGTAGAAGGCGAACAGCTCGAACATGCTCGTGACCGCGGTCGAGCCCGTCGCGAGGGTCGGGTCTCCGATCGAGAGGGGAAGCCGCTCGGGTCGCGCGCCGTAGACGCCCGACTCGTACACGAGCTGGAGCTCGGGGGCGACCGTCCGCTGGGCGAGGTTGCACACGATGTTGGGGAGCCCGACGCCGACGAAGCAGTTCGACACGCCACCCAGGAGGCGCGCGCTGGCCGCGATCATCAGCTCGGACTTCGAGTACCCGAGCTCGGCCGCGGCGTCGCTCACGCGTACCTCCCGTAGTCGACCTCGCCCGACGGCGCCGGTTCGGGCCGCAGGGCGTCCCAGTACGCGTCGCCGTACTTCTGCACGTACTCACGATGGTTCGCCAGGCCGTAGACCCACTCGTCGAGCCAGGCGTCGAGCGTCCCCTGCTCCTTCGCGATGCGATCCCACTCGAGGTAGAAGCGGTTGTCGCGGTCGTAGTAGCCCTGGGCGAACGACGGGTGGCATGCGAACGGTTCCTCGACCACCGCGTCGACCACCGCTCCCGGGATCACCGTGCGGTTGGGGTCTCGTCGGATCACCGCCTCGTCGACGACCTCCTCCACCACGACGATCACCTTGTGCGCCGCGAACGCGACCTCCTTCTGACACCCCATCAGGCCCCAGATCTGCGTGTCGCCGGCGGCGTCGGCCCTCTGCGCGTGCACGACGGCCACGTCGGGCTTCAACGGTGGCACCACGAAGACCTCGTCGCTCTCGTCGTAAGGGGATCTCATCGGGACGATCTTCGGGTTGACCTTCGGGATGTCGCTCTCGTAGTAGCTGCGGATCGGGAAGAACGGCAGGTTCGCGGCGCCCGCCATGTACCGGCACACCATGCCGAAGTGCGAGTACTCCTCGATCTCCAGGGGCGCCGGGTCGGCCTTCTCGATCCGCCGACGCACCGAGTGCAGGTTGCCCACGCCGGGATTGCCCATCCAGCTGAAGATCAGCTTCGAGGCGACCCCGGCCCCGATCATCTGGTCGTAGACAACGTCGGGCGTCATGCGGGCGAGCGTCAGGTCACGCCGGCGCTGCCGGATGATCTCGTGCCCGGCCGCGAAGCAGATCAGGTGCGTGAAGCCCTCGATCGCCACGGTGTCGCCGTCGCGAACGAGCTCGCGCACGGCGTCCTGCATCGTCGTGACCTTGCTCATCCCACCCACCCCGGGCTCATGATGCATCCGCCCGGCTCACGACGGCCGCTCCTTCGGGGGATCGTCGTTCGGGCCGCGGAGCACGCAGAACTCGTTGCCCTCGGGGTCGGTGAGGACGGTCCAGTAGCTGCCACCCTCGTCGACCCGGCGCATGACGCGCGCACCGGCGTCGACGAGTCGATCGACCTCCTCGCGCATCGTCGAGGGAGGGGAGAGATCGAGATGCAGGCGGTTCTTGACCGACTTCCCCTCGGGCACGGCCTGGAACAGCAGCGGCCACCCGCGGCCCGACGGGTCCCGGAGCCACGCGTCTTCCTCGTCGATCTCCTCGAGCTCGTAGCCGAGCGCCGCGCACCAGAAGTCCGCGACCAGCCGCGGGTCCCGGCAGTCGATCGTGAGCGTGAAGACGAGCGAGGTCACGGAGGGTCCGCCGCCTACGAGGCGGCCTCGACCTCGGCGACGGCCTCCTCGAAGATCTCGAGGGCGGCCAAGGCCTGGTCCTCACGGAACACCAGGGGCGGCGAGATGCGGATCGCGTCGTCACCGCACCCGAGCATCAACAGCCCCTTGCGGAACGACGCCTGCTCGACCGCGAGTGCCTGGTCGTGATCGGCGAACGAGAGTCCGATCCAGAGGGCCCGGCCACGCACCTCGGTGATGATCGGGTGCCGCTCGGCGATGGCGCGAACCCCGTCGAGGAAGATCTCCCCGACCGAGCGCGCGTTGGCGAGCAATCCTTCCCGCTCGATCACCTCGAACGTCGCGAGGGCAGCGGCGCACGAGATCGGCGAGCCACCGTACGTCGAGCCGTGCGCGCCGAGCTCCCAGGTCATCAGGTCGTCGCGGGCGATCATCGCGCCGAGCGGCAAGCCACTCGCGATGCCCTTGCCGGCGGTGATCACGTCGGGCGTGATGCCCTCCTGCTCGATCGCCCACATCGTGCCGCTGCGACCCATGCCCGACTGCACCTCGTCGCAAACCAGCAGGATGCCGTGACGGTCGCAGAGCTCCCGCAGGTAGGTGAACCAGCCCTCGGGCGGCAGCACGTACCCGCCCTCGCCGAGCCACGACTCGACGACGATCGCCGCCACCTCGGTCGGCGAGACGATGCGCTTGAACAACACCTGCTCGAGGTACTCGAAGTCGCCGTAGAACGAGTGGTAGACGCTCGGCATCATCGGGCCGAAGCCCGTGCGGTAACGCGCCTTCGACGCGGTGAGCGTGACCGACCCCATCGAGCGTCCGTGGAACGACTGGTAGAACCCGATCAGGTATTGGCGACCGGTCGCGTAGCGCGCCAGCTTGATCGCGGCCTCGACGGCTTCGGTGCCCGAGTTCGTGAGGAACGAGCGTGCCCGCTTCCCCCCGAACGGCGCCATCGCGTCGAGCCGCTCGCATACCTCGGAGTAGATCGGCAGGAAGAAGTCCGACGCCGAGTAGTGCAGCAGCTGGGTCGCCTGTCGCTGCACCGCATCCACCACCGTCGGGTGGCAGTGCCCAGTGCTCGTCACGGCGATGCCCGCGTTGAGGTCCAGGAAGATGTTCCCGTCGACGTCCTCGACGATCGAGCCGGAGCCGCGACGCGGCACGAACGGGTAGGCGCGCGGAAGCGACGGCGAAGTGACCTTGCGGTCGCGCTCGATGCGCGACATCGCCTCGGGGCCAGGCACCTCCGTGATGAGCTTGGGCCTGGCGTGCGCCGCCAGGCCCTCGAGCTCCATGTCTTCCAGGCTCACTCGGAGATCACCGTCCTCGACTGCTCGCGAAGGTACTGCAACATGTAGTAGGGGCCGCCGCCGGCCTTGCCGGTCGTGCCCGACGCCTTCCAGCCGCCGAACGGCTGCACGCCCGGCCAGGCTCCCGTGGTGGACCCGGCCTGTCGGTTGACGTAGACGACCCCCGCCTGGATGCGGTCGAGCCACTCGTCGATCTCGCCCTCCTCGTTGCTGAAGAGCCCGGCGGTCAGCCCGTACTCCGTGGCGTTCGCCTTCTCGATGGCGTCGTCGAGCTCGTCGAACGGAGCGACGACGACGAAGGGCACGAACAGCTCCTTGTGCCAGATCCAGCTGTCCTCGGGGGCCTCGGCGATCGTGGGCTCGACGAAGAGGCCCCGGCCGAGATCCCCTTCGGTGATGCGCTGTCCGCCGGTGACGATCGTGCCGTTCTTCTGGGCCTCCTCCGCCGCCTCCTCGTAGGTGTCGAGCGCGGCCTCGTTGATGATCGGGCCCAGGAAGACATCACGCTCGATCGGGTTGCCGACCTTGATCTGTTCGGTCTTCGTCTTGAGCTGCGACACGAACTCGTCGTAGACCTCGCGCTCGACGTAGACGCGGCTGCACGCCGAGCACTTCTGCCCGCCGAAGCCGAATGCGCTGCGCATCACACCGGTGGTCGCCTTGTCGATGTCGGCGCTCTTCGTGACGATCGTCGGGTTCTTGCCGCCCATCTCGCAGATGACCGGCTTCGGCACGTTCGTCGCGAAGTTCTTGTAGATGTCCATGCCGACCGGGTAGGAGCCGGTGAACGTGATGCCGTTCACGTCGGGGTGGCGCCACAGGGCTTCGCCGGCCACGGCCCCCCGCCCGGTGACGAGGTGGAACGCGCCCGCCGGCACGCCGCCGTCGCGGTAGCACTCGTAGAGCTTGTAGCCCAGCAGGGCGCCCTGGTTGGACGGCTTCAACACGACCGCGTTGCCCGCGACGAGCGCACCGCTCGTCGGGCCGCCCGACAGCGCCATCGGGAAGTTGAACGGGCTGATGACCGCCCACACCCCGTGGGGCCGCAGCACGTCGTAGTAGTCGCCTGCAGCGCCGAGCCCGCTCATCGGCGCGCGGAAGCCCTCGTGCTTCTCGACCTCGTCGCAGTTCCAGCGGATCAGCTCCGCCGTCTCCTGCACGTCGCCGAGCGCCTCAAGCCTGCTCTTGCCCACCTCGTATGCCATCAGTGCCGCGAGATCGAAGAGACGCTCTTCCATGATGTCGGCGGCCGAGCGCAGGATGCGCACGCGCTCCTGCCAGCCCATGCGATCCCACTCGAGCTGGAACACCTTGGCCGCCGCCACGGCGTCCTCGACGTCTTCGGGCGTGGCCTGCGAGAAGCGCCCGATCACGATCTCCTTGTCGATCGGTGACGGCTCCTCGTAGCGGTCCTCGCGCCAACGCTCCTCGCCGTTCACGATGACCGGGTACTCCTTGCCGAGGTCGGCCTTGACCCGCTCTGCGGCCTCGTCGTACGCCGCCTGCAGCTCTTCGTTGTCGGCCGACAGCGTCGCGTACGTGATGCGGAACTTCTCGCTCATCGGAAGCTCGCCCCCTCCTGGTGTTCCCATGGCTCGGCCCATGGCTCGGCCCATGGCTCGGTAGTGGAAAACCGTGTGACGGCCGCCATCGTATCCGAGCGCCCGGAGGGCCGCCCATGGGCGCGGTTGACCTGCGGTTGGAGCCATCGGCACCGTCTGTGACCTGCAGAGACGCGCGGTCTCGATCCGGCGAGCGGAAACCGGGAAATCGTCGTCGGGCAGGCGTATGCTTCGGCTCCCACATGAGGCTCGTGACCTACGACCGGGGGGGGCACCGGCGACTGGGAGCGATCCTCGAGGGTGAGGTGGTCGACCTTCCCGACGCGGTCGGGCATCCGGCCTTCCCCACCACCCTCGAGGGTCTGGTCTCGAGCAGCCGAGGCAGCGTGATGGATGCCGCCGGTGCCGCCCTGCAGCGCGACGACGCGTGGAACTGGCGCGTGCCGAAGCCGCGCATCCTCACCCCGTTGTTCCCGCATTCCCTGCTCTCGCCTCGCGCGATGGACGTCGAACGACGCATCGTCGGGCCGGAGCAGCCGGTGCCGTGGCCGACCGGCGCGGCCTGGCTCGACTACGAGCCGATGGTGGCCGCGGTGGTCGGCAACGAGGCGTCGAACGTGAATGCCGACGAGGTGCGCGCCGACGTCTTCGGGTACACGCTCGTGAACGACTGGCGGGCACGCTCGGCCGACGGGGCCCCCGTCGGCTCGGCCGAGGGCGTCCCGATCTCGATCGGACCCTGCGTGGTCACGGCCGACGAGCTGGACCCGCAGGCGATGTTCGTGCAGGTGAAGGTCGACGACCACGACGTGCTGAAGGGCAACCTCAACGGCGCCGCGACGTCGCTGTTCGAGCTGATCTCGTCGGTCTCACAGCACGCGGTGCTCGAGCGCGGCGACGCGTTCGCGCTCGGACCCTTCCCACCCGTCGCCGACGATGCCGACCCCGCGCGGCGGCTGTGGCCGGGCGCCCTGATCGAGCTGGCGGCCGAGGGCATCGGCACCCTGCGCAATCGTCTCGGCGCCCGCTAGGCAGTCGCCGACGGGCCTACTTCTTCTTCGCGGCCTTCCGCGCCGTACCCGCTTCGACGGCCCTGCGCGCGTCGCGCGCCTTCTTCTTGCGCTGACGGTCCTTCGCCGACCGCACCTTCGCGAGATCGCCCCTGCCCATCGTCGTCGTCTCCTCAGTCCTCGTCGTCGTCGCCGCCCTGCGCCAGCTCGAGCGAGCGTTGGCGCGCGGCGTCGATCGCGTTCAGGAACGCGGCCCGCACACCGGCTTCCTCGAGGTGACGGATCGCCGCGATCGTCGTGCCGCCGGGCGACGTCACCATCTCGCGGAGCTCCACGGGGTGCGTACCCGTGTCACGCAGCATCTTGGCCGAGCCCAGCATCGTCTGGATGATCAGCTCGGTCGCGACGTCACGCGACAGCCCGAGCAGGATACACGCCTCGATCATCGCCTCGGCCAGCAGGAAGAAGTACGCCGGGCCGCTGCCGCTCGTCGCCGTGACCGCATCGAGCTGCTGCTCGGGCAGCCGGAGCACCTTGCCGACGGTGCCGAGCAGCTCCTCGGCGATCGAGAGATGCTCCTCCCCCGCCGAGCGCCCGGCCGCGATCACCGACATCTCCTCGTCGACCATCACGGGTACGTTCGACATCACGCGCACGACCGGCACCCCGTCGGGCAGCTGCTTCTGCACGAAGGACGTGCGCACCCCGGCGGCGAAACTGATCACCGTGTCGCGAGGCTGCACGTGCTCGCGGATCTGCTGCAGCAGCGCCTCGATGTCCTGCGGCTTCGTCATCAACACGAGCACGTCGGCCCAGCGCACCGCCTCGGGGTTGTCGAGGGTCGCCGTGATGCCGTACTTGCCCGCGAGCTCTTGGGCGCGCTCCTCACGGCGGTTCGTGACCATGATCTCGTCGACCGTGCGCCCGCCCGACCGGATCAGGCCCGAGATCAGCGCCTCGGCCATCTTGCCGCCGCCCAGGAAGGCGACCCTGCGTGCCTCGTCGCTGCTCATGGCGGACAACCTACCGCACGCGCACGGACCGGCGCCTCACCCGTCGTCGGGCGCGGACTGGATGCCGTGGCGCAGGATCTCGACGAATTCCTTGATGCGCATCTCGCGCCGTTCCGGCCGCCGGTGGATCAGCCCGGGGTCGAGATCGGCAGAGACGAGCGCGTCCTGGAAGCGCTCGGCGACCCAGTCGAGCGTCGACGCGAGCATCTCGGGGTCGACGTCGTCGCGGACCTCCCCGCTGCGCACGCCGAACTCGACGAACTCGAGCGTGCCGTACGGATCCTCGCTGCGCATGAAGCGGTCGATCGGGCGTCGCACGCCCATGCCCGCGTCGTAGCGGCCGATCACCGCGATGCGGTTGGGGACGGGGTCACGATCCACGAAGTCCTCGGTGTGCTCGAGCCACCAGTCGAGCGTGGCCCAGAAGCCCTCGGCGGTGACGTCCTCGGGCGCATCGAGCCATGCTGGCAGCATCGAGACCGCGCGTTGATAGGCCGCCAGGAACAGCCCCTCCTTCGAACCGAAGTCGAGGAAGACGGTTCCCTTGGCCACCCCCACGTCGGCCGCGATGTCCTCGACACGCCCGCCCCGATAGCCGTGCTCGGCGAAGTGGCGCATCGCGGCATCGACGACGCGATCGCGCCGCTCGGCGGCGTCGACCCGCTTGGCCCTGCCCTCGCTCACGCCCGACGTCATGCCCGCACGGTAGCGGCCGAGGGCGCCCGAGGAAAGAAAGAGCCCGAGAGACCTTCCGGCTCGCCGAGAGCCGAAGCTCCCAGCCACCGTCAGCCTCTCGGGCTCAGGTGCTCCAAGCAACCTCCGCGTCGTCGCGGCGGTGACCGACCGTGCCCGGCGGGTTCGGTTCGCCCGAAGGCGCTCCGATCGCCTGCCGCCGACAGGCTCGCCTTGCGGCGCTCCCGCTGCGGCGGGGCTCCCCTGCGGCCCACCCGAGGGCGTTCCGCCGGGGGCCGGACCCGGCTTCGTCCTTGCGGCGTCTGCCTGGCCCGGAAGGTTCCGCTTCCGGCCTTGCGGCCTTCGTCGGCCCCCCGGAGTCCCGCGTCTGGCCTTGCGGCCTTCGTCGGTTCTCCCGGTTCCGTCTCCGCCTTTCGGCGGCTCCGGAACCTCGTCCGGTCTCCTCGCGTCGGTGCTTCGACTGCTTGGAGCGAGGCGAACTGTACGGGCGGGAACGGGGCATGGTCAACTCGACGTTTCCGCAGGTCAGAGTACGAATGCGCTGGTAGTGGCCGTGCGAAGTAGAGTGACAAATCCGAACGGAGGGTGACGGATGTCGCAGCGGACGATGAACGCCCAGGTCAGCGGGGGTGCGCGAGCACCTCGTCGTAGACCGACACCATCTGGTCGGTCGTCGCGTCCCATGTGAACCGCAGCGCCTGACGGGCCGCTTCGTCGCCGAACGACGACTGGAGCTGAGGGTCTCCCAGGATCTGCAGCAGTCGGT
The DNA here is from genome assembly GCA_041287635.1 of Actinomycetota bacterium. Lineage (GTDB taxonomy): Bacteria > Actinomycetota > UBA4738 > UBA4738 > HRBIN12 > JAOUEA01. The sequence continues at coordinate 15,398 of JBGGNG010000198.1, forward strand.
CGGCATGGTCGCCCGGGTCGTGCCCCTCGACGAGGAAGCCGCTCCGGCCGTCCTCGACCACGTACGGCAGGCCGCCGACCTCCGCGGCGATCACCGGGGTGCCGCAGGCTTGCGCCTCGAGGGCCACCAGGCCGAACGACTCCGATCGCGAGGGCACGAGCACGACGTCGGCCGCGGTGTAGAAGTCGACGAGCTTGGCCTGCGGCTGCGGCGGGAACAGCATCACGCGCTCGCTCACGCCGAGCGCCGCAGCGAGCTCGAGGAGCCTCGCGACCTCGGCTCCCTTGTCCGGGCCGCTCGGTCCACCGACGATCGCGAGCACGAGGTCGCCGGCGACCTCGGGATCTCGGGCGACGGCCTCGGCGAGCGTGCGCACGGCGACGTCGGGGCCCTTGTGCGGCTGCAGTCGTCCGACGTAGAGGGCGAGGCGGAGTCCGGACAGGTGCAGGTGCTCCCGGGCGCGGGCCCGGTCGCCCGGCACGAACAGCAGGTGGTCGACGCCCGGCGGTACCAACCGCACGCTGCTCGGATCGGCCCGGTACAGGCCGACGAGCTGCGCGGCCTCGGTGGGCGTGGGCGCGAGCACGCGATCGGCCTCGGCGATCACCGCCTGCTCGGCGGCGAGCCGCGCGTCCGACTCAGGGGGCTCTCCTCGAGCGAGCGAGTAGTTCTTGACCTTGCCGAGCGTGTGGAACGACGCCACGAGCGGCGCCCCCAGCGACGATTTGACCGCCCGCCCGACCCAGCCGGAAAGCCAATAGTGACTGTGCACGATGTCGTAGCCCCGGCCGTCCTCGTGCGCCACGCGGAGCACCCCGCCGAGGAACTCCGGCAGGTACCGCGGCAGCTCCGCCTTCGGCAGGGTCTCACACGGCCCGGCCTTGACGCTCACGACGCGGATGCCGGGAGCGAGCGTCTTCACCTCGTGGTCGTCGCCCCCGCGGCATCGCGTGAATAGGTCGACGGCGACGCCTCGGCTTGCGAGGCGCTCGGCCACCGCGCGCACGTACACGTTCATGCCTCCGGAGTCGCCGGTTCCCGGCTGATCCATGGGCGACGTGTGCACCGAGAGGACGGCGACGCGGGCGCTCTCGTTCATCCACCGATGGTAGGCGAGGTCGAGGCGAACGAGTCGGGATCAGCGACGTCGCAGGGTCACGACGGACTCGATCGCTCCCACCACCTCGCCGCCGCCTCGGACTGGGGGCGACGCGTGCGGCGCGAGCGTCCGTCGCTGCGCCGCATCGATCACGTCGACCTGCCCCAGCACGTCGACCATCGCCGGCCCCGCGGCGCGGAACCCCGCGTCGGCGACCTTCAGCGCCACCCCGATGCCCATGTCGGGGACGGACACGCAGACCAGCGCCTCCGCGCCCTCCTTCGCCACCAACCCGGGAACGGCCTGCATCAGCGCGGTATCGAAGCGATCGCGACCCCCGACGAGGTAGGGCTCGGCGTGCATCCCCTCGATCGCGCGTTCCACTTCGGGCTCGAGCTCGCCGAGTCGTTCGGGAACGCCGAGGCGGGCGTAGAGGGTCGCGATCGCGCGCAGGGGAACGCCGTGCACGGGCACGCCGCACCCGTCGACCCCCACCCGGACGTCGTCGACCCCGGTGGCCCGTCGCACTGCCCGCAGCACCCGCTGCTGGAGAGGGTGGGAGCGCCGCGGATACGTGGCGGTGTCCCAGCCGGCCCGGGTGCAGGCGAGCAGCATGCCGGCGTGCTTGCCCGAGCAGTCGCTGAACAGCGGGTGACGATGCTGGGCGCGCGCCATCTCGTCGTCGTCGATGGGGTAGGACGGCGGCGTCCGCAGCGCCTGGGGGCCGAGCCCGGCTCGCTCGAGCAGGGCCCGGACCGCGCCGAGGTGCACGGGCTCGCCGTTGTGCGATGCGCACATCACCGCGACCTCCCGGTCCGGCAGCGGCTCGTCGCCGATCGCCGCTAGCGAGACGGCCGCCTGCAGCGGCTTGGTGCACGACCTGATGAACACGGGCCGATCTGCGTCACCGGCGCGCGCCGCGAGGCGGCCGTCGACGTCGCAGACCGCGACGTGACCCAGGTGCACCGATTCCTCGAGCCCGGAGCGCACCACGCGAGCGATCGGCACCGCGGCGACCATCGTTCGAGCCTACCCCGCCCGGCGACGGGGGTTTCGGGCGACGCTAGACCGCGGCCGCGAGCGATGGGGCGGGAGAGCCGGCGATCAGATCGCCCTCGTCGAGGAGCTCGAGGAACGCCGTCGCGACGTCGGGGTCGAACTGGGTCCCCGCGCCGGCGCGGATCTCCTCGAGGGCGCGCTCGAGCGGCATCGCCGCTCGGTAGGGACGGTCGCTCGTCATCGCGTCGAAGGAATCGGCGATCGCGAAGATGCGCGCCGCGAGCGGGATCTCCTCGCCGCGGAGCCCTTGCGGATACCCCAGGCCGTCCCATCGCTCGTGGTGCGTCTGCACGATCTCGACGGCGCCGGCGAGGAATCGGATCGGCGAGACGATCTGCGCCCCGATCGCGGGGTGCTCGCGCATCACGATCCACTCGGCCTCGTCGAGGGGACCGGGCTTGCACAGCACCGCCTCGGGGACCCCCACCTTGCCGATGTCGTGCAGGAAGAACCCGTACCCGACCTCGGGACGGGCCGCGAGCTCGGGGTCGACGCGCTCGGCGAGGGCGAGCCCGTAACGGTGGGTGCGATCGAGGTGACCTCGCGTGGTGACGTCCTTGGCCTCGACGACCTTGGCGAGCGACGTCATCGTCGAGACGTACATGTCGCGGATGCCTTCGAGCGCCTCCTCGAGCTCGACGCTGCGGGCGCGCTCGGCCTGGTAGAGCGATCCGATCTCCCGTGCGAAGACCACGAGCTGCGCGTGCAAGGCCGGAACCTCGGCGTCGCCCGGCGCCGAAGCTCCCGGCGCCCGAGCGATGTGCGTGACTGACATGTGCGAAGCCCCCCGGCCCGTCGTGACCTGCACACTCTGCATGTCTCGGCCCCGCGTCACCATCGGACGCGCGCGGGGTTCTCGTGGCGAACCCGGTGGACCCCCGCATCGGCCAATCGGCGTGGTCTCGGAAGGCGGTGGCGCTCCCCCACCCGGGGGACACGGGGGACGAGAACGCCTGCGCCGCTACTGCAGCACGAGCGTCGGATCGTCCTTGTACCGGCGCATCAGCTCGGTCTGCAGCGTGTCGAGCACGCCGATCACGTGGCCGCGCGCCGTGGACACCTCGTGCTCTTCGGCGGTGAGCAACTCGACGGCGGCGGCCAGCCGTTCGTCGTCGAGCTCGGTGGGGTCGGAGATGCCGGCGTCAGACACGAGCCGCTCGATGCGACGGCGCGCGATCAGCATCTCGTCCTCGGGCAGACCGACCCGCACGGCCTCGCCCCTCGAGGCGGTCTGCGGCTCGTCACCGGCGAGGATCGTGGACAGCCGCTCGACCAGCGAGGCGCGATCGCCGTCGCTCCCGCGGCTCTCGAGCTCGGCCTGCAGGATCTCGGCACGACCCTGCACTAGGCGGCGCAACAGCGAGAGGTACTCGCGCTCGGCGAGGCACTCGTCGCGGCGCGCACGCAGATCCTGCAGGCTCAGCGCGTCGATGCCTTCGACGAAGTCGGACTCGCGGATCCGGTCGATCCGACGGTTGGCGGGATGGTCCTGCTCGTCACTCACGCGGCACATCCTACGGCGGCCGGGCGACGCTCGCCCCGTGCGCTCAACAGACGCCGAGCAGTGCGGCGTAGGGGTTGATCGCTCCGCCCCCGCCCGGGTGGTACTCGAAGTGCAGGTGGTAGACGGTCGTGCCGGTGTTCCCGACGGAGCCGATCGTGCTGCCGGCGGAGACGTGCGCGCCCTCGCCGAGTGGGCTGGGCGACTGGAAGTGGGTATAGAAGGTCCAATCGGAGCTTCCATCGTGGAACAGCACGACCCCGTACCCGCCGACCGAGCTGCTCGTGTGGTGCACCGTGCCCGCATGGACCGCCGCAACAGGGGTTCCAGCCGCGGCGATCAGGTCGATGCCGGCGTGCGAGCGACCCCCCGGCCTCGGGTCGCCGAACGAGTCGACGAACGAGTTCGGACCGTTCACGGGGCACGTCTGGATCCAGCCGGTACCGGTGACCGGCGGAGGGGATCCACCGCCGCCTCTGCCGCCATCGGTCGAGCCGACTCCGCTTCCCCCGGCATCGGCCGCCGCGGCGGCCGCGGCCTCTTCCTCGGCGAGTCGGTCCTCGAGCTCGCCGACCTGAGATGCGAACCGATCCAACTCGGCCTGGATCGCCGACTGCTGGGTCTCGAGATCGGCGGCCGCCGACGCCTGCTCGGCGATCGCGTCGGCGAGCTGTTCCTGCTGCCACGCGAGCTCCTGCGTCTCCACGCTGACCTGGTTCGCGAGATCGCTGTCCCCTTCCGCCACCGCCGACGCGAACTCGAGGCGGTCGACGGCATCGCCGACGGAGTTCGACGTCAGCAGGGCGAGGGCCTGCGGGCTGCCGCCGGCGATGAACAGCGCCGCGGCGCGACGGTTCAGCTCCTGCTGGATCGTCGCGAGCTCGGAGCGCAGCGTGTCGATGCGCTGCTGCGCGGCGTCGGCGGCATCCTGGGACCGGGCGAGGTCGGCCTCGGCGTCCTGCCAGAGCTGGTTGATGCGGTCGAGCTCGGCGCGGGCGGACTGCAGGTCCTGCTCCGCCGCCTCGAGCTCGGCCTCCGTATCGGCGCTCGCCGGCAGCGTCACCATGGCGCCGACGAGGGCGCACGCGAGGATCAGGCTGAGGGAAGCTCGGGAACGGATCGTCGACTCCTTACGACGGGCACTCACGGGCCTATGACCAGGGAGGACGTTCGACCGAGGCTACCAGTGGCTCTCCGGCCCCTCAACTCGAGATCACTCCCCCTGTTGAGGATCGATGCCCTCCGCCCGGGCACGATCGATCTCCTCGCGCAGCGCCTCGAGGTGTTCGAGATGCACGATGTCCTTGACCCGCCCACTCGCCGACTTCATGCGGATCAGATCATCGACGCCGGCGACCAGGATGGTGAGCCCGTCCGCGGCTACGAGTGTTTGCGCCCCAGCCTCGAGATCGGGGTATCCAGCCGTGCCCGCGGGCGTGCCGAGGATGTCGAGGTCGCCCATCGACGTGACGAACGTGAATGAGTCGCCGTTGCGGAGCGTGACGGCGTCGAGCCTGAACGGGAGGTCGGCGTCGGGCTCCCGCGCGACCCGGAGGCGAGCCTGAAGCTCGGTAAGGGCGGCGGCCAGCGCTTGAAGGTTAGCGAGATCCCTTGCATAGCAGATATCGAGGTCCTGCGTGACGTCGGCGGTTCCTCTCAGGTTCGCGGCGAGCCCGCCGATCAGCACGAAGCGAACCCCTCGCTCGACGAGGATCCGCAGCATGCCGAGCGGATCGAAACGCTGGCTCATGCTCGGCTGCCGGCAGCGAAGGCTCGTCGGAACTCGCGGACCCCGTTGGATGCGTCGGCCGCGAGGCGCAACCGCTCCGAAGGCGTCATCGCCAGGCGCTCCCTGATCTGGGATCGATCGACGTCGACACCGCGCTGATCGACGACGCTGAGGCGCATGCCGCAGGCACGGATCAGCGGGTCCAGGGTGTCGAGCGTCGGTGAGACCACACGGTTCTCGATACGAGAGATCGTGGCCTGAGGAACACCCGCGCGGCGGGCCAGCTCGCGCTGGGAGAATTGAGCCCGCCGTCGAGCCATGCGAAGCATCGCCGCAGCGTCCACGCTGCGATGATATCAGATACGTATCATTTGCGATACGTATCCGTATCGACTTCCTCTCAGCCCTCCTGCGCCTGCATCGCCGCGATCAGGATGTCGGCGACCTCGGGTCGGGAGAACTCCTGCGGGGGTCGTTCCCCGTTGCGCAGCATCTCGCGGACCTTCGTGCCCGACAGCGAGATGCGGGTCTCCTCGCCGTGGGGACACGTCTTCGGTGAAGCCATCCCCTCGCACGCCTCGCACCAGAACGAGTGCTCGAAGTTCAGCGTCGTGATGCCGAGCTCGCCGGGCTCGAACTCGTTGAAGATCTGCTGAGCGTCGTAGGTGCCGTAATACGTGCCGACCCCGGCGTGGTCGCGACCCACGATGAAGTGCGTGCAGCCGTAGTTCTTGCGGCAGATCGCGTGCCAGATCGCCTCGCGGGGTCCCGCGTACCGCATCGCGGCGGGGAAGATCGACACCATCGCGCGGTCCTTCGGATAGTACCCCTCGAACAGCGCCTCGTAGCACTCCATGCGCACGTCAGGCGGCACGTCGTCGCTCTTCGTGGCTCCCATCAAGGGGTGCACGAGCAGGCCGTCGACGATCTCGAGCGCGCACTTCTGGATGTACTCGTGTGCGCGGTGGATCGGGTTGCGCGTCTGGAACCCGACGACCGTCTGCCACCCACGTTTCGCGAACTCGGCGCGGGTCTCGGCCGGCGTGAGCCGGTAGGACCGGAAGTCGTCGTGCACCGGCAGCGACAGCACCTCGAGGTCGCCGGCCAGGCAGTACTCGCCCGAGTCGTACACGGCAGCGACGCCCGGGTGCTCGGCCTCGTCGGTGCGGTAGACCGCGACGGCCTCCTTCTGCTTGTCACGCTTGAACGACCCGCTCACGCGGAGCACCGCGATGGGCTCGGCGCCCTCGGCGGGCGCGAGCGCCACGGCGCCGCCGCCACCGAACCGATGCGCCTGTTCCTCGGTCACCCCGAGCACGACCGGGATCGCCCAGGCGGGGCCGGTGGTGAGGTGCATCGAGTCGAGCACCGAGTGATAGTCGGCCTCGCTCTGGAACCCGGTGAGCGGGCTGAGCGCGCCGACCGGGAGCATCTCGAGGTCGGAGAGCTCGCGCTCGTTCGGCACGAGCTTGGGCAGGTTGGCGGCCTCGGTGGCGAGCGCAGCGACGGCGTCGGCGCCGACGAGCAGGTCGACGAGGGCGCCGCCGTGGGGCGCGATGGGATACGTGTCGGACATTGTGCGGCTCCTTCGATGGGTGGCGGCTCGGTCGCCGGGGGCGAACGACCGGGCACAGCATA
>JBGGNG010000199.1:0-11840 GCA_041287635.1 Actinomycetota bacterium
CGCGTCGATCTCCGCCCAGGATCGGATCGAGTCGGCGTAGGGGCCGACGGTCGTGTCGGCGTCGACCGTCACGCCGAGCATGCGCGGGAGCTGGCTCGCGATCACCACGATCGCGAGGCCCGCCTGGTAACCCAGCAGCACCGGCTCGGACAGGAAGTCCGCGATCACCCCCAGCTTCGCGAGCCCAGCGATCGCCAGCAGTGCCCCGGCCATCAAGGCGAGCCCTGCGACGAGCGCCGCGTACCGGCCCGGGTCGCCGGCGGCGAGGGGGGCGACCGTGGCTGCCACGATCGCGGCGGTCGAGGCATCCAGGGCGATCACGAGTTGCCTTGACGAGCCCAATGCCGCGTAGGCGACGAGCGGCAGCACGCACGAGTAGAGGCCGGCGATCGGGGGCATGCCCGCGACCTCGGCCATGCCCATGCTGAGCGGTATCGCGATCGCGACGATCAGTGCTCCGGCCGTGACGTCGGCCCGCAGGGACGCCCGGCGGTACCCGTGCAGCGACTCGAAGATCGGGATCCTCACGCGGCCATCATGGAGGGTGTGGAAGCCAGATCGGCCGAGCGAACGTCAGCCTGTTCGGGGGCCGATCGTACGTCCGTGCCGTCGCCCGGCGCGGAACTCGTTCTTCGACCCGTCGTCCCTACGCCTCCGTCGGCCACCCCGTGTAGAGGTCCGCGCCCCGCTTCTGCAGCTCGTTGCCGATGACCACCCGCTGGATCTCGGATGTCCCTTCCCAGATGCGGTCGACGCGCAGTTCCCGATACATGCGCTCGACCGGCTGCTCCCGCATGTACCCACGACCGCCGAAGATCTGCACCGCCCTGTCGATCACCCGCCCGGCGGTCTCGCTGCACACGAGCTTCACGGCGCTCGCCATCGCGTGGGTCTGCTTGCGGGTCGCATCGCCGCGCGAGGCTTCCCAGCACACGCGGTACAGGAGCGACTTCGCCGCCATGATCTCCGCGGCCATGTCGGCGAGCATGAACTCGATCGCCTGGAACCTGACGATCGGCCGGCCGAACTGCCGCCGATCCTGGGCGAACGCGAGCGAGAGCTCGAGCGCACGGGTGCTCGCGCCCATCGTGCGGGCGCCGATCATCATGCGTTCCTCGACGAACCAGTCCTTCGTGAGCTCGAATCCCTCGCCGACCTCGCCGAGCACACGGTCGTCGCCGACCCGCACGTCCTCGAACGCGAAGATCGGGTGCTCGAAGACGAACGTGTGCGTGTACTTCGGGGTGCGCACGAGTCGCACGCCCGGCATGTCCTTGTCAACGAGGAAGACGGTCGCCTTCGCCGGGTCGCCGTCGACGTGGGCATGCACCAGGAAGAAGTCCGCCACATCGCCGCTCGTCACGTGCCACTTCTCGCCGTCGAGCACCCAGGCGTCGCCGTCTCGGCGAGCGGTGGTCGCGACGGCCGTGACGTCGGACCCCGCGCCTTCCTCGGTGATCGCGTACGCGTCGCGCCGCTCGCCACGGATCGCCGGGCGCAGGAACCGCTCCCTCTGCTCCTCGGTGCCGCGGGCGAGCGGGATCGAGGGACGCCACGGGATGTCCCACAGCGCGCCGGTCGCCCGGCCCCACTGTTCCTCGATCAACATCTGCTGGAACGTGTCGAAGCCCTGCCCACCGTCGTCGATCGCGTGGTTGATGCCGTGGAATCCGGCCTCGAGCACGGCCTGCTTGGCGGCCGCGTGGCTTCGGGCCGAGAGGCCGTCGTTCGCCTCGCACTCGTCCTCCAGCGGCATCAGCACCTCGTCGGTGAACGCTCGGGCCCGCCGCTGCAGGGCGCCGTCCTCGACCGACAGTCGCATGTCCATCGTTCGCTCACTCCTCGCGAGGGGTAGGGTGCGGCCCGAGTGTAGGTCCGAGTGCGGAGGAGGCGTGAGCCGGTGGGCAGGACGGTGTTCCACGGTGGGACGGTCTTCGACGGGTCGGGGTCGCCGCCTGCATCCGCCGACGTCGTGATCGAGGACGGTCGCATCGTCGAGGTCGGGTCGGGCCTCGACGGCGACGACGGTATCGACTGTGCCCGCAAGGCCCTGCTACCCGGCCTCTTCGACTGCCACGTGCACCTTGGGTTCCGCTACGAGGACTTCGACGAGTACGCCCGCATGCAGGAACCGTTCTCGCTCGGCTTCTACCGCTCGATACAGAACCTCCGGACGACGATCGGGCTCGGCATCACGACGGTCCGCGATGCGTCGGGGGCCGACGCCGGCCTTCGGATCGCGGTCGACGAGGGCACGCTCGTGGGGCCTCGCATGCAGGTCTCCGTGTCGATGCTCTCGATGACAGGCGGTCACAACGATCCGTGGTTGCCGAGCGGCACGCTCGGCGTCTTCGGCGTCGAGTATCCGGGCATGCCCTCAGGTGTCTGCGACGGCGTCGACGGGGTCACCAAGAAAGTGCGCGAGATGGTCCGGGCCGGCGCCGACGTGATCAAGATCGCGTCGAGCGGAGGGTTCCTCTCGCCGGCGGACGATCCGATGGAGCCGAACTTCTCCCAGGAGGAGGTCGATGCGATCGTGCGTGCGGCCATCGACCTCGGTACGTTCGTGATGTCACACGCGCACGGGCCTGAGGGCATCAAACGGGCGGTCCGCGCCGGCGTTCGATCGATCGACCACGGCACCTACCTCGACGACGAGGGGATCGAGCTCATGCTCGAACGCGGCACGTGGCTCGTGCCGACGCTCACGGCTGGCGACACGACCGAGGCGATCGCGAACGATCCGAAGGTGCAGCTCGCGGTGCGCGAGAAGCTCGCTGCCCTCGGACGGCCGGAGCTCGACGCCTTCCGTCGCGCCGCCGAGGCCGGGGTCAAGGTCGCAATGGGCACCGACTGCCCCGTCGCGCCGCACGGCACGAACCTCAACGAGCTGCGGCACATGGCGGCCAACGGCTTCACCCCGGCGCAGGCGCTGCACGCGACGACGCTGAGCGCCGCCGAGCTGATGGGCCTCGACGAAGAACTCGGCACGATCGAGCCCGGCAAGCGCGCCGACCTCGTCATGCTCGACGGCGATCCGCTGGTGTTCGACGACTACGAGTCGCGCATCGAGCAGGTGTGGAAAGACGGCGGTCGCGTCGTGCCGTTCGACTCACCGAGCTGACGGATGTTCCCGTTCGGTCTCGCCCTGCTCTCGGGGTTCACGTGGGGCTCCGCGGACTTCGTGGGCGGACTCATGTCGAAGCGGCTCCCGACCGCCACGGTCATGGTCGTGAGCCAGACCGCCGGGCTGATCCTCACGGCGGGCCTCGTGATCACCCTTGGCGAGCCGCGACCAGACACACGCTTCCTCGTATACGGGGGCCTCGGGGGCATCGCGGGCGCGATCGGGCTCGCCGCCCTGTACAAAGGGCTGGCGGTCGGGCGCATGAGCATCGTGGCTCCGACGGCCGCGCTCTCGGGCGCGGTGCCCGTGATCGTCGGGTTCATCCAGGGAGAGCGTCCGACCATGGTCCAGCTGGCCGGCATGGCGATCGCGGGAGCCGGGGTGCTGCTGGCCGTCAGGACCACTGAGCCGCCGGGTTCCTTGCCGACAGGCTCCGGCACCAACGGGGTCGGCTTCGCGCTCCTCGCCGCGCTCTTCCTCGGCCTGTTCGTCACCTCCCTCGACGCGGCGGGGGCGGCGAGCCCGCTCTGGGCATCGCTGATGATCAGGTTCGTGTCGGTCCCGCTGTTCATGCTCGCGGCCGTGGTAACCGCTCGGCACGCGCGACGGCCGACGGGCCGCGAGGCGGGCATCCTGGCCGGCGTCGGCGCCCTCGACAACGCCGCGAACGTGATGTTCGCGGTCGCGGCCCGGGAGGGGTTGCTCACCCTCGTGTCGGTGTTGGGCTCGCTCTACCCCGTCGCCACCGTGCTGCTGGCTCGCTGGTTCTTGCACGAGCGGCTGGCACGCTGGCAGGTCGTCGGGGTCGCCGCCGCGTTCGTCGGCGTGGCGATGATCGCCGCGGGGTGAACCCTGATCCGGTTTACGCGCCGTCGAGCAGGCGTATCACGTCGTCGGCGGCCGCGTGCCCGGTGCGCACCGCGCCCTCGATCCACCCGGCGCCCTCGGCCGCGATGTCGGAACCGGCGAACGCGACGCGTCCTTCGATGCGCGTGCGAGCAGACGGCTCGTCGTCGTACCAGCCCGGCTTGGGACAGAACCAGGTGCTCTTCGCGTACGGATCGGTGACCCAGTCGTGACCGCCTGCCATGACGACCCGGGCGTCGGGCAGGAAGGCGCGGACCGCTCGCTCGACCGCGTCGCGGTCGTCGGCGCGGATCGCCCGGGTGCCGGAGAATCCGGTCACGAGGCGGCCGCCGGCAACCTCCCGCCCGGCGATCAGTCCCTGCAGCGGCGCGGGCCACCCGATCCCGAAGAAGCCCTCGGGCACGTGCTCGACGATCGCGAGCACTTTGGTGGCCGCACCCGCGTGCCCGCCGATCGCGGCCCGGCGCTTCGCCTCACCGAGGGGAGGATCGAACGCGACGTCGACCCACACGTGCAGCGGCAGCGCGACGATCGCTGCGGCACCCCGGACCTCTCCACCCGCGGCGATGTCGGCGACCACGCCATCGTCCGAGGATCTGATCCGTACGACGGGGCTCGACAACCGGACATCGGCGCTGGCGTCCGCTGCGATCGCGTCGACCAGGCTCGAGGTGCCGTCGGCGAGGCTCGAGCCGAGGTCGCCGAGCACCTGGTCGAACCGGTACCCCTCCTGCGCCGCGTCCAGCACGACGCCGAGCATCGACATATGGCTCGGGTCGCCGCCGCCCATCATGGCCGTGAACGCGAGCATGAACGCGGTGGTGTCGGCGGGCACGTCGTTGGCCTCGAGCCAGGCCGTCACGGGCACGTCGAGATCTCGATCGGCTCCGATGTCAGGCAGTCGCGTCGTGGTGGCGTCAACCGCCGCAGCGAGGCGCCGGACCGTCTCGTCGATCACGGTCGCGCGCGCATGGGCGTCGGCGATAGCGGTGATGGCGTCGTCACCGGTGCGCAGGACCCCGTCGGCGAGCCACGCGATCGAGCTCGCGGTCGTCGGCCTGGTCGCCGGCACGCCCGCCCGACGGATCTCCTCGACGAGCGCCGTCTGGGACTCGGGGAAGAACCACGTGCCGCCGTACTCGGCCATCACGTCCGTGCCGGGGATCTCCCGATACCAGGTGCGTCCGCCGAGGCGGTCGCGCGCCTCGAGCAGCACGACGGAACGGCCCGCGGCCCTCAGATCGCGGGCTGCCACGAGTCCGGCGAACCCCCCGCCGATCACGATCACGTCGGCATCCACGAGGTGAAGCCTACCGGCCGCACCCGGACGCTCGTTGTCCTGCGCTCTCGCTCGCGGATACCCTTCGCCGCATGCCGTTGCACGAGATCGCCGCATCGGTGCGTCAGGGACACGTGTCGGCCGAATCTCTCGTCGCCGAGTCGCTCGGGCGCATCGAGCGCCTCGACGGCCCCATCAACGCCGTCGTGCGCACACGCGGAGACGGGGCGTTCGCAGATGCCGCTGCGATCGATGCGCGGGTCGAGGCAGGTGAGGATCCGGGTCGACTCGCCGGGCTCCCGCTCCTGGTGAAAGACAACGAAGACGCCGCCGGGTTACCGACGACGTACGGATCGCTGCTCCGCGAGCATGTGGATCCCGCCGGGCGGGACTGCGAAGTCGTCTCCCGGTTTCGTGCCGCCGGAGCGATCGTGGTGGGCAAGACCAACCTGCCGGAGTTCGCGTTCGAGGGGTTCACGGCGAACCGGCTCTTCGGGGAGACGCACGACCCCTGGGCCCTCGACTGGTCGCCGGGAGGCTCGAGCGGCGGTAGCGGCGCCGCGCTCGCCGCGGGTATGGCGCCGCTGGCAACCGCCACCGACGGAGGAGGGTCGATCCGGATCCCCGCGGCGTTCTGCGGACTCGTCGGCCTGAAGCCCACGGGCGGTTTGATCGGCCATGACCCCACGCCGTCGTGGATCGACCTGTCCACGAAGGGACCGCTCGCGGTGAGCGTCGCCGATGCCGCGCTCCTGCTCGAGGTGATGCGAGGACCCATCGCCGGTGCGCCGACGGCGGTCCCGGGGTGGTCGCCCCGCCCCGATGCCTGGCCGGCGCGCATCGTGGCGACCCCGCGCATGGTCGACTACGGTCCGCTCCCGGCGTCGATCGATGCGCTGTTCGAGGAGGCGCTCGCCGGTCTCGAGATGGCGACCGGCCTCTCGGTCGAGCGCGTCGCCCCGCCGTTCACGGAGCAGATCGACGAGGACTGGTTCACGACGGTCGGCGTGGAAGAGCTGACGTGGCTCGGCCGCGACGTACTGGTCAACCGACTCGACGACCTCACCCCGTACCTGCGGGTGGCGTTGGAGACCGCAGCCACGATCTCGGTCGATGACTATCTCGAGGCCCGCCGCCGCCGCTTCACGGTCACGCGGGCGCTCGATGAGCTCCTCGGCGCCGACACGGTGCTCGTCTCGCCGACGATGTGCGTGGAGGGGTTCTTCGCCGACGGCCGCTCGCCCGGCGAGGACGGGTCGGAGACGCCACCCTCCGCATACAACACGCAGGCGGCGAACATCACGGGGCATCCGGCCCTCTCGGTCCCGGCCGGCCGCTCGCCGAACGGCGTGCCCTTCGGCATCCAGATCACCGGTCCCCGGTTCGCCGACGATCTCGTGCTCGCGGTGGGCGCTGCGTGGGAGGCCACGAGACCCTGGCCAACAGCCGCCCCCGGGTACTCGCCGTTCGGTGACTGAGCAGGGTCAGCTGGCCAGGTCGCGCCGCTCGAACGCGACGTGCGCGACGACATAGGACCCGACCGCGATGCCGGTCAGCACGAGGACGTTCCGAAGGTGCAGGCCGCCTGTCAGTAGCCCGGGGTCCTGGTACCAGCGGAACGGGGAGAGAGGGCGGAGTGGTCGAAGCCACTGCACCGTCGGTCCGATCGCATGCACGATGAACGTGACGACCGCGAGGCCCCCGGCCGCGGCATCCGCGATCGCGCGGCGGCCGGTGGCGGCCCCGACCGCGAACGCGATGCCGCCGAACGAGAGGCCGAGGAGCGCCAGCATGACGCATGCGGCCACGATGTCAGCGAGTGGCACGGAGAGGTCGAAGACCGGTCCGAAGAGGGTGATCGAGACAGCGGCGATGACGGCGAGCGCGACGGCGGCGCCGACGATCGCGGTCGCCTTCGTCGCGAGCACCTGCCGGCGACGCACCGGGGTCGAGAGCAGGAGGTCGAGGGTGCCGGATTCCTCTTCACCCGCGATCGATCGTGCGCCCGCGCCGATCGTGAAGATCAGGACGATGAGGGCTCCCATCGTGTTGAAGAACTCGCTCTCGAGGTAGCCGACCGGCGAGGTGTAGTCCTCACCTGCCACGATGGAGCGGATCGCGTCGGGCAGGTTCTCCATGTAGGCCTGCAGGTCCGCAGCGCTCTCCTTGATGCTCGGATAGAACGCCGCGTACATCAGGACCACGGCGGCCACGCCGACCCCCCAGCCGATCATGCCTCGGCGCTGATCGCGCATGGCTTTCGCCAGCAGGCCACTCACGGCATCGCCCCCTGGCCCTCGTTGCCGGGAGCGTCGCTCTCCGGCGCCGATCCGTCGTCTCCGAAGTAGGTCAGGAACAGGTCCTCGAGGCTCGGCTCCTTCGTCTCGATGTTCACGACGGTGAATCGCGCGGCCTGCTTGATCACGGCGTCCACCGGGCCTTCGACCGAGAGCGACAGCGCATCGCCGTGCGTGTGGATCTCCCGCACGCTCGGCAGGCCCGCGAAGGAGTCGGCCGGCGCGGGGGTGTCGAAATGCAGCTCGAGCCGTCTCAGCGCGTGTGCCTTCAGTCGTCCGATGTCTTCGACGGCGACGAGACGCCCTTCGCGCACGATCGCCACCCGATCGCACACGCGCTCCACCTCCGGCATCACATGCGACGAGAGGAAGACGGTGAGGCCGCGCCCGCGCTCCTCGTCGAGCAGGCTGTAGAAGGTCTGCTGCACGAGCGGGTCGAGACCCTGGGTGGGCTCGTCGAGCACCAACAGATCAGGCCGGTGCATGAACGCCTGCACGAGCCCGACCTTCTGTTTGTTTCCGTGGGAGAGGTCCTTGATGCGCCTCGTCATGTCGAGCAGGAGCCGCTCGGAGATGTCCTCCACGTATGACCACTCCACTCCGTCGCGCAGCGAGGCGAACGTCCGCAGGTACTCCTCCCCGGTGAGCCGCTGATAGAGGGCCAGCTCGCCTGGCAGGTACCCGACCCTGGCGTGCACGCGCACGCCGTCGACGCGGGGGTCCATGCCGAACAGCCGGATCGTGCCCGACGTCGGTCTGATGAAGTCGAGCATCGTCCGGATCGTCGTCGTCTTGCCGGCGCCGTTCGGCCCGAGGAAGCCGAACACCTCGCCCTGGGGCACGTCGAACGTCAGCTCCTCGACGCCGCGCGCCGAGCCGTACAGCTTCGTGAGTGCCGACGCCTCGATGACGGGGGTCACGACGAGTCACGCTTGGGCCGCAGGTACACGAACCAGTAGACGAGCCCCACCAGGACCGCGCCGCCGATCACGTTGCCGATCGTCGCGGCCGCGAGGTTCGTGCCGAATCCGGCGAGGTCGAGGCCGGCGAGCGCCGGGTCGGCGGACGCGTCGGACACGTCGCGTTCGAGCAGCAGCCCGACGGGGATGAAGTACATGTTCGCGATCGAGTGCTCGAAGCCCGACGCGACGAACGCGCTGATCGGAAAGATGATCGCGAAGATCTTGTCGACGATCGTGCGGCCGCCCGTGGCCAGCCACACCGCGAGGCACACGAGCGCGTTCGCGAGCACCGCTCGCCAGAACACCGTCCAGAACGGCAGCGACGCCTTCGTCGCCGCGATCGAGAGGGCCGTGGCTCCCACAGCCCCCTCGCCCTGATCTCCCCAGTCGCCGAGCCAGACCATGACCGCCACCGAGAGCGCCCCGACGAAGTTCCCCGCGTAGACGATCGCCCAGTTCCGCAGGAGACGGGACACCGGCACCTTGCCGCTGACCACGCTCATCACGATCAGGTTGTTCCCGGTGAACAGCTCGGCGCCCGCCACGACCACCAGGATCAGGCCGAGCGAGAACCCGATGCCGGCGAGCCACCTGGTGATGCCGTAGCCGAGTTCGGACTCGGTGCCGATCATCGTCGAGAGCACGGCCCCGAGGGCGATGAACGCGCCGGCCAGCACGCCGAGCACGAACGTGGCGATGAACGGCGCGCCGGCCTTGGCCACACCGCGGGTCTCCACCAGGGTGGCGATCTCTGCGGGCGCGAACGCGTCCATGCCGGACATCGGGTGCGGTGTCGGTGTCTGACTCATGTACGTATCGTGCCGCCTCGGAGCCCCGGATGCGAACGGCCGCTCGGCCCGCGCCCTGCGGGACGCTGCGGGACCACCAGTGTTCCCGGGCGAGGGGCCGAGCTCGTGGCTCGCGCTACGGACCGAGCTCGTGGCTCACGCTACGGGCCGAGCTCGTGGCTCGCGCTACGGGCCGAGGTTGTAGCCCAGGCGGCGCGGCAGCTTCGCGACGAAGTCCACGATCGGGTTCGGCTGTTCGCCCCGATCTTCGAGCTCGTCCTTGTGTCGGATCGCGTGGTTCGCGATCAGGGCGCCCGGCGATCGGATCGGTTCGGGAGGGAAGCGCATCGGCTCGGCATCGACGATCGGCAGCTCGAGCACCTCGTCGTAGCGGCCGAGCGCTCGGTGCGCGAGGATGCGACCACCCAGGTGCGCCGGGCCGACACCGTTGCCCGTGTAGCCCAGCCCGAAGTGGACCGTGCCGCCTTCCTGGGTGCCGAAGAAGGGGAGATGGGCACCGGAGACGTCGATCGGGCCGCCCCATGCAGCCTCGACCGGCACGTCGGCGAAGCCCGGGAACATGCGGTGCAGGTCGGTGATCGCCACACGGATCGCGGCTTCGTCATAGGCGAACCTCGGGCCGATCGATCGAGCCAGGTTCGGCTGCATACCACCGATGCCGAACGCGATGCGCCCGTCGGGAGTGGTCCGCACGTAGTGCAGCGCTGCGCGATAGTCGCTCAGCCCGGCGCCGTTCGTCCACCCGATCTCCTTCAGGCGATCGGGGGCGGCGGTCGTGAGCACGATGTAGCTCCCGCGAACGGTGATCGCGCGGTGGAAGCGCTTCCAGTGCGAGGCCCACGCGTTGAGCGCGATCACCGCAGCGCCGGCGCGCACCCTACCCGACGGTGTCTCCGCGACCGAGGGGGAACCCTCGCCGAACCGGGTCACCGGGCTGCGCTCGTGCACCCGCACGCCCATCTCCATCACGATCCGACGCAGCCCCCGCACGAGACGCGCCGGTTGCACGGTCGCCCCGTACCTGCTCGCGACACCACCTCGGAACACCGGTGAATCCACGAGGTTCCTGGTGGCGTCGGCCGACAGCACTTCGAAGTCCTCGGCGAGCCCGAGCCGCTCGGCGGTGATCACGAGGTCGCCCCACGCGCCCACCTGCACCTCGGATGCGGCGACACCGAGGTCGCCGTCGGCGCGGAACCAGGCGTCGACGTCGTGCTCCTCGCAGAACGCTCCGATCGCCTCGACGCTCGCCTCGCCCGCCCTGCAGAGGCGGAGCGCGGTCGCGTCCCCGAAGCTCTGCGCGAGGTGCGCAAGGTCGCTCCAGTAGCTGTTGACGAACCCACCGTTGCGCCCGCTCGGGCCGCCGCCGCAGATATCCTGTTCAAGCACCACCACGTCGACGCCCGGGTCGAGCCGCTTCAGCTGGTAGGCGGTCCAGAGCCCCGTGTAGCCACCGCCGAGGATCACGACGTCGGCCGTGACGTCGCCCTGCAGCACGGGTGCGTCGTCGCCGGCGAACTCGGGCAGGGCAAGGGCTTCTCGGAGCCACCAGCTCCGGCCCTCGTCGGGCGGCACGGGCAGCGCGGAGGAATCGGTCGCGGAGCTCATCGAAGCCCCAGGTTATCGCCCCGGCGGTGCTTCATGGTGGCGATCGGGCAGGCGCTCCATCCCACCCGTCGTGAGAGGCCCGCCGGTTGCTACGGTGAGGTCCCAACGTCTCCGCGCAGGAAGGGGTCACCCGATGGTCGGCGAACGCCCACGCAGCTGGGAGGTCACGGAAGGGCCGCAACGCGCCCCCGCCCGAGCGATGCTGCGCGCCGTCGGGTTCAGCGAGGAGGACTTCAACAAGCCGCAGGTCGCCGTCGCCTCGAGCTGGAACGAGGTCACCCCCTGCAACTACCACCTCGACAAGCTCGCCGCGCTCGCGAAGGAAGGCGTCCGCCAGGGCGATGCCGTGCCGATCGAGTTCACGACGATCGCCGTGAGCGACGGCATCGCGATGGGTCATGAGGGCATGAAGGCGTCGCTGATGAGCCGCGACCTGATCGCCGACTCGGTCGAGCTCGTGATGCACGCCGAGCGCATGGACGCGCTCGTCGGCATCGCCGGCTGCGACAAGAGCGAGCCCGGCATGTTGATGGCGATGGCCCGCATGAACCTGCCGAGCGTGTACCTCTACGGCGGCACGATCCTGCCGGGTAGCTACGAAGGCCGCGACATCACGATCCAGGACGTCTTCGAGGCCGTCGGGGCGCACGCCAAGGGCTCGATCGACGACGCGGAGCTCCGCGGCATCGAGCGCGCCGCGTGCCCGGGCACGGGCTCGTGCGCCGGCATGTACACGGCGAACACGATGGCCGCCGTCGGCGAGGCGATCGGCATGTCGCTGCCGGGCGCCGCGTCGCCGCCCGCGGTCGACTACCGGCGCGAGGTCGCTGCACGGGAGTCGGGCATCCAGGCCGCGACGCTGGTCGCCGACGGCGGGCCGCTGCCGCGCGA
>JBGGNG010000200.1:0-25035 GCA_041287635.1 Actinomycetota bacterium
CGCCGTCGGCATCACGTTCGATTCACACCTCGGATTCCTCGACTGGGCGGCGAAGGCCGGGCTGCCCGTCGCACCGACCACCGAGGCCCGCGACTCGATCGATGGCGTCAAGGCGTTCCTGCAGCACTGGGAGGCGAACCGACACTCCGTGGATTGGGAGATCGACGGCACGGTGATCAAGGTCGACCAGACCGATCTGCAGCGCGAGCTGGGCGCCACGAGCCACGCCCCGCGCTGGGCGATCGCGTACAAGTTCCCGCCCGAGGAGCGCACGGCGCGGCTGAAGAAGATCGACGTCCATACGGGGCGCACGGGCAAGGTCACGCCGTTCGCCGTGCTCGACCCCGTGTTCGTCGGAGGCGTCACGATCACCTACGCCACGCTGCACAACGAGCAGGAGGTGCGGCGCAAGGACGTCCGGCAGGGCGACACGGTGATCGTCCGACGTGCCGGAGACGTGATCCCCGAGATCGTCGGCCCGGTGCTCTCGAAACGGAAGAAGGGTGCCCGGCGCTGGAAGATGCCGTCGACCTGTTCCTCGTGCGGCACGCCGCTCGCGCGGCCCGAGGGCGAGGCCGATTACCGGTGCCCGAACAAGCGGGGGTGTCCGTCCCAGGGCATCGAGTGGCTGTTCCACTTCGCCGGTCGCGGCGCGATGGACATCGAGCACCTCGGCTACATGACCGTGATGCGCCTGCTGGAAGCCGGGCTTATCGAGGACCCCGCCGACATCTACGCGCTCGACGCCGAGAAGCTTTCTCAGCTGCCCGGGTTCAAGGACAAGGCGATCACGAACGTGCTGACGCAGATCGAGGCGTCGAAGGATCGTCCGATCTGGCGGTTGCTCGTGGGGCTCAACATCCGCCACGTCGGCTCGCACGTCGCGCAGGTGCTGGCGCGCGCGTTCGCCTCACTCGACGCGCTCGCGACCGCGAGCGAGGACGAGATCGACGCCGTGCCCGAGATCGGTCCGGAGATCGCAGCGACCGTGCGCGAGTGGTTCGACGAAGACGAGAACCTCGCGCTGATCGAGAAGCTGCGGGCCGCCGGCGTGCGCACGGCCGACGAGCGGGCGGCCGACGAGGGCCTGAGGCCGCTCGAGGGGCAGTCGATCGTGCTTACCGGCGGGCTCGAGACGATGAGCCGCGAGGTAGCCACAGAGCTCGCGCAGGCCGCAGGCGCCCGGGTCGCGTCGACCGTGTCGAAGAAGACGTCGTTCGTGGTGGCGGGGGAGGGCCCGGGCTCGAAGCTCGCGAAGGCCGAGACGCTCGGCGTCGACGTGATCGACGAGGCCGAGTTCGCGCGGCGCCTGGGCCGGAGCTGAACACGCATGGTCGCGACCGTGATCGACGGGGTCGCGCTCGCGGCGACGCTCCGGGCGACGATCGACGATGAGCTCCGCGTGCTGCGTATGTCGTCGGTCACTCCCGGCCTCGCGACGATCACGGTGGGCGACGACGCGGGAGCCGCCGCGTACGAACGGCATGTTCGGCACCTCGCCGAAGGGCTCGGCTACCACTACGTCTCGGAACGCCTGCCGCTGACCGTGGAGCTGCCGGACGTGCTCGCCACGATCGGCAAGGTCAACGCCGACCCACGCGTCACGGGGGTGCTCGTGTTGCGGCCCCTCCCTGCGCACCTGCCGGAGGCCGTCGTGAACGCGACGGTCGATCCGCGCAAGGACATCGAGGGGCAACATCCCGAGAACGCGGGGCTGCTGGCGCTCGGCCGGCCGCGCTTCGTGCCGTCGACCCCCGCGTCGTGCTTCTACTTGCTCGATGCGTACGCGCAGTCGACCGGCGCCGAGCCGGCGACCTTCTACGAGGGTCGCACCGTCGTCGTGGTCGGGCGCTCGACGAGCGTCGGCAAGCCAGCGCAGTGGCTCGCGCTCGAGCGGCATGCCACGGTGATCGCGGCCCACAGTCGGACGGCGGCATCGGGACGCCTCGCGGAGGCCACGAGCCAGGCCGACATCCTGATCGTGGCCGCCGGACGGCCCGGGCTCGTGACAGGCGACATGGTCCGTGAGGGCGTGATCGCCGTCGACGTCGGCTTCCATGCGGTTCCCGACCCCGTGACTGGTGCGACGAGGTTCACGGGCGATCTCGACTTCGACTCGGTCGCGGCCAAGGCTGAGGCGATCACGCCGGTGCCCGGCGGCGTGGGGCCGATCACCGACGTCTGGCTCGTGGGGAACACCCTGGTGGCCGCCGCGATCGCCGCGCATGTGGAACCGCGCTTCGGGTCGGGGGTCTGACGATGGCGAGCGCGTTCGGCACGACCTATCGGTTCCGTGAGCCCGGGACGCCGGGGCGGGTCGCGAGATTGGCCTGTCTCTCGAGCGCGGCGATCCTGTCGGTCACGGGCATCGTGGCCATCATGCGCGGGGCTTCCGATTCCGAGTGGCAGGTGCGCCTCTTCCTTCCGCCCGAGGGGTCGTCTGCCCAGCCGGCGTTCTCGACCTTCTACCCCGGCGCGATCGGCGCGGTGGTGTGGATCGGCAGCCTGGCGTTCCTCGCGACCGCCGTGTGCTGGCTCGTCTGGCAGGCGCGGGCCCACGAGAACGTGTGGGCCGTGCCGGGTCTGCCGGCCCCGACCCACAAGCCCGGCATGGCCGTGATCTGGTGGTTCATCCCCTTCGCGAACCTCGTGATGCCCTACGTGTGCGTGCGTGAGCTCGCGACGATCTCCGCCGCGCGGACCGGGTCGGCGCCTCGGCGGGCGCTGCCCGGAGTGTGGTGGGCGCTGTTCCTTGCAGCCGTCGTCGCGAGCGTGGTCGCGGCCGCCTGGCCGTGGGTGCTGATCGTCGCTCGGGTGGCGGACGCCGGCGACGAGGTCCTCGGCGCGACGTACGTCGTCGATCTCTCGCCGGTCGCGTGGGGCATAGGTTTCTGGCACCTCATCCTCGCGGCCGCGGCGCTCGCCGGAGCGATGGTCGTCGGTGACATCGAGCGTCACCAGGGTTCGATCACCGGCGTGGAGGGCGGTCCAACCGGACCCGTGCCGCTCCCGTCGGGCCCGGACGCTCCGGCACCGCCCCGGCCCGACCTGGGCTGACCCGGCGCGGCTAGACTGCCGCCCATGCCGGTGGAGATCGACATCGACCACGTCGCCAAGCTCGCGCGGGTGCAGCTCACGGACGACGAGAAGGCAACGATGCGCGATCAGCTCGCCGTGATCCTCGAGCACGCGGCGAAGGTGGGCGAGGTGGCGGCCGACGACGTGGCGCCGACCGCCTCCCCGATCCCGCAGGTGAACGTCTTCCGTGAGGACTCGCCGGAGCCCAGCCTCTCCCACGACGCCGCGCTCGCGAACGCACCCGCCTCCGCCGACGATCGATTCCTGGTGCCGAAGATCGCGGAGACCGGGTCGTGACCGAGCTCTGCGACCGTTCGGGCTCCCAACTGTCCGAGGGCCTGCGCGACGGCGAGATCACCGCGGTCGCCCTGGCCGAGTCGGCGATCGCACGGCGGGAAGATCTCGACGGGCGGGTGGCGGCCTTCCTCACGCCGACGCCCGAGGTCGCGCTCGAGCGCGCGGCCGCGTTCGACACCTATCTCGCGACCGGCGCGCCGCAGACCGGTGTGGCGGGCATCCCGCTCGCGCTGAAGGACGTGCTCGCGACGAAGGGTATCCGCACGACGTGTGGGTCGAAGATCCTGGAGACCTACGTGCCGCCGTACGACGCCACCGCGTGGACGCGCCTGTCGGGGGCCGGCAGCGTGCTCGTCGGCAAGACGAACTGCGACGAGTTCGCGATGGGTTCCTCGAACGAGAACTCGGCGTTCGGTCCCGTGCACAATCCCTGGGACCTCGATACCGTGCCCGGCGGATCGAGCGGAGGGAGCGCCGCGGCCGTCGCGAGCGGCATGACCGTCTGGGCACTCGGCACCGACACCGGCGGCTCGGTCCGCCAGCCGGCTTCGCTGAGTGGTGTCGTCGGCCTGAAGCCGACGTACGGCCGCATCAGCCGCTACGGACTGATCGCGTTCGCGTCGTCGCTCGACACGGTCGGCACGTTCACGCGCAGCGTCCGCGATGCCGCGACGCTGCTCGGCGTGATGGCCGGAAAGGACCACCGCGACGCCACGAGCCTGGACGCCGAGGTGCCCGACTATGCGCACGGCATCGACGGGGGCGTTGCCGGGTTGCGCGTGGGCGTGCTCGCGGAGGCGTTCGGGGAAGGCGTGGAACCCGACGTCGCGGCCTCGGTGCGCGCCGGTATCGACCGGCTGGCCGCGCTCGGCGCCGAGGTGGGTGAGGCGACGCTCCCGCACGCGGAGTACGCGCTCAGCGCCTACTACCTGATCGCGCCGAGCGAGGCATCCTCGAACCTCGCACGCTACGACGGCGTGCGCTACGGCCTGCGCGTCGAGGGCGACGACTCGATCGAGATGATGTTCCGCACGCGCGGCGCCGGCTTCGGTCCCGAGGTGAAGCGCCGCATCATGCTCGGCACGTACGCACTCTCGGCCGGCTACTACGAGGCGTACTACGGCCAGGCGCAGAAGGTGCGCACCCTGATCCTGCGGGACTACGCGGAGGCGTTCGAGCGGTTCGACGTGCTCGTCTCGCCGACGTCGCCGACGACCGCGTTCCCGATCGGGGCGAAGGCCGACGACCCGATGGCGATGTACCTGAACGACATCTTCACGATCCCGGCGAACCTGGGCGGTGTACCCGCGATCAGCGTGCCATGCGGCCTCGACGCGAACGGGCTGCCCATCGGCCTGCAGCTCACCGCGAAGGCGCTCGACGAGGTCACGCTGTTCCGCGCGGCCGCAGCCCTGGAGTCAGACCTCGGCCTGGACCTGCGGCCGCCGCTGCTCGCAGCCGCCTGAGGCGTCGTCGGATCGGCAGCGTCGACCCGTTGCCCCGCGGTGCTGCTCGGGGATACCCTCGGCCGGGAGGTCGGGTCCGTGCGGGTACGGCGGAACACCCCGTTTGTGGTCGCGCTGCTGTTGCTGGCGTCGACGTGCACGACCGATCGGCCGCCGGCGGGCGACGACGATCGGTCCACGGTCGCCACCGGAGGCCCCTCGGCGACTCCCTCGCCGATCGCCGTGCTCGGGAACGGCGATCCGATCCCTGCATCGTGCGTCGGGGGCTCGCCGAACGCGAGGCAGACCGTCGCATTCGTGGCTGAGGGCAAGGCGTGGGTGGTCGATCCGTCGGGGAGACGCCTCAGCTGTCTGTTCGAGGTCCCCGACGCGGGGCCGTTCGCCTGGGGACCGCAGGGCGACCGCGTGCTCCTTGGCGACCTCGAGATCCGCGGTGTCGAAGGCGACGATCCGAACCTGGAAGCGACCGGTCAGCGCGTGCGCGCCTTCGATTGGGGCCACCCACAAGGCCTCGCCCTGGTGTTCGCGACGCCCGGTTCGCGCCCGCCGGAGAAGCGGTTCATGGACGACGGGCGCGTCGATCGGCTGGACGACCTGCCGGTCGGTCGATACCTCCAGATCGCCTACCACCCCAGCGGACTCGCTCTGGCCTTCGTCGTGGATCGCGGGGGACGTCAGCGCATCTGGCTGTCGACGAACGAGGGGCTCGATCCGGTGCCGCTCGTGTTCTCGAAGGGCGGGACACGGTTCACCTCGATCGCGTTCACGTCCGACGGACAGCACCTCGTCTGGACGGCCCAGCACGCGGGCGACTATCCGCAGGTCCATTCGATGGACCTCGGGGACCGCACCGGGTTCACCGACGGATGGCGAGGCGACGTCGGCCAGTCGGCGTGGAACCTCCGACTGCCTCCTACGGGGTCGCTGCAGGCCTTCGATGTCGGCGAGACGTGCGCCGATCGCGTCGCGACGATCGCCCTCGGCACTCGTGTGGCCCGACCGGCCCTGCCCGACGCCGATCGACCCACGACCGTGCTCGGGTGGCTCGATGCGTCGACGCTGATGGTCGGGGTCGCCGGATGCGACGAGGCGATGGACGTCGTCGCCGTCGACGTGTCCGGCAACGCGACCCCGGTCGTGCTGGGCGCGGATGCGGCCGCGGCGCGGGTGATCACGGTCGACGCCCCCACGGAGGTACCCGTGCCGCCCGTCGACGCCGAGGAGCAGCCGCCGCCGGAGGGGGTCGGGTGATAGCAGGTCGTGCGGCGGCCGGTCGGCCGCGGGGAACCGAATCGCTTCGATCGAGCGGCGGGCTCGTTCAGGGCTCGTGTGGACCCGTGGGAGACGGCGCCGACTCGCCGTGCTCCTCGGCCATCTCTCGGGCGACGCCCGCGGCCGGGTCGCCGGCGTCCTCGGGCTGACGCGCCGCGCCGCCCGAGGAGACGATCAGCGCGACCGACGCGAGCACGATCGCGCCGCTCAGGAAGATCCGGCCGGTGAGGGCCTCGTCGAGCACGACCACGCCGAGCGTGACGGCGACGATCGGGTTCACGTACGCGTAGGTCGAGACGAGCGTCGTGCGCACGTTCCGCAGCAGCCACAGGTAGGCGCTGAATCCGACGAACGAGCCCGCGAGGATCAGCCACGCGAGTCCGAGCCACGACGAACTGGAGATCGCGCCCACGTCGAGGTCGGCGCCCTCGCCGATCGAGAGCGCGACGACGAGGATCACGCTGCCGCCCACGAGCTGCTGCATGCCGCTGCCGAGCAGCGGCGCCTTCGGGAGCGGTGCCCCGCGTGCGTAGAGTGAGCCCACTGTCCAGCAGAGCGTGGCGGCGACGGCCACGAGCATGCCCCCGACCGGCACGCCCGCACCCGCGCTGCCGCTGACGAGCAGCGCTGCGCCCGTGAAGCCGCCCACGAGCCCCACGATCACCTTCCAGCCGAGGGGCGCCGCCCGGAAGACGACCCGGTCGAAGAACGCGAGCCACAGCGGGATCAGCGCGATGATCAGCGACACGATGCTCGTGGGGGTGCCCATGTTCTCCGAGACCGCCACGAGCGCGTTCCCTCCGAGCAGCAGGAAGACGCCTACGATGCCGGCGGCCCGCCACTGCTTCGACGTCGTGCGCTCTCCCGTGCGCACCGACGTCCAGGCGAAGAGCACCAGGCCAGCGAACAGGAAGCGGGCCGAAGCTCCCAGCAGTGTGGGCACCGTCTCGTTGACTTTCTCGATGCCGAGGTAGGTCGTGCCCCACACGAAGTAGAGGGCGCCGAGGATCGTCCAGACCTTCGCGGTCGACGGGTGCGGGGCATCGGGCATCGAGGAAGGATAGAGGCCGCTGCGCCCTGCGCCGGTCGACGCCAGCTCGGAGGGCATCGATCGCGGCCGAGCGAGGCGAGATGGCGACCTTCGAGCGGGAGACCAACGACATGACACGGATCCGGACCGACGACCCTCGGTGGCAAGATCGATCGATGCCGTCCGACCCACGTACAGCGAGCTCTCGAGCCCGGCGCCGAGTTCGGCTAGGGGACGTTCGAGGGCGCGGAAGCGCGTATCGTCGTGGTCGTGCCCGAGGAACCTGTCTCCGCGATCTTGAAGACCACCGACGTCGCCCGCACGATCGAGTGGTACCGGCGGGTGGGGTTCGAGGTTCGGGACGTCTTCCCGGACTCCGGTGAGCCGACGTGGTGTGAGGTGGCGCGGGACGGTGTCGTCCTGCAGTTCCTCGGTGGCGAGACGCCCTGGCCGGAGCCGCCGACCTTCACGGGGACCTTCTACCTCCGTCCGGAGAGCGTCGAGGCTCTCTACGAGCAGATCAAGGATCACATACCTCCCGCGTGGGGACCGGAGGTGCGCGAATGGGGTGCTCGCGAGCTCGGGCTCCAAGACCCCAACGGCTACTTCCTCACCTTCACGGAACCCGACGAGGCCGGTTAGCGGTCGGCGGAGGTTCCGACGAGGAGGCCCGACCTGGTGCTCGACGTCGCCGAGCTGATCTGGGATCCGATCGACGACTGACGCTCGACCGCGGCATGCCGAGCTACGGCTCACGCAGCTTCCCAGAAGCTGTCCTTCCGGACGATGAGGCCGTCGTCACCGATCGTCCAAAGGTCGCATCCACGGACCTCGATCCGGTTCCCGTCGAGGTCGGTGCCGGTGAGGGTCCACTCGGAGACACCGCGGCGGTCGCAGACGAAGTGGTCAGCCTCGCCGTAGCTGACGTCGGGGATCCCCTCGAAGCGAGCCGCGAGTCCTCTGCGGACCTCCGCCTTCCCGATGAACCGACGACCCCAACGATCCGGGCCGCGGGGCGAATCGAACACGCAATCCTCGGCGAAGTGCTCCATGATCGCGTCGACATCGTGTGCGTTGAACGCGTCCAGAACTCGCTGAAGCGACTGCATGGTGCCTTCGCTGGACATGAATCGACCCCTCTCACAGACCGCTGGCTCCCTTGAGCGTCGTTCCGACGACGACGATGACGATCGATCTCACGGCGCGGATCCTGGTGGATCGTCGCGACGCCAGA
This sequence comes from Actinomycetota bacterium, assembly GCA_041287635.1. Lineage (GTDB taxonomy): Bacteria > Actinomycetota > UBA4738 > UBA4738 > HRBIN12 > JAOUEA01. Next base: position 8,378 of record JBGGNG010000200.1, read on the forward strand.
GCCGCCGCCACCAACGCCGTTTCGGGCCGCGGGGCTTCCGCGGGCCACGGGTGCGTCGGAGCTCGTCGGCGATGTCGCCGGCGCGTCCGGGCGTGCTGAAATAGCCGTGCCCGCCGGCCGGGACCCCGCCGTGGCCCTCGTAGCCGCCCAGTCCGCCGTACCCACTCACCGCACGAGGGTAGCCCCGAACGGGCGAGCATGCGGGCCGGTAGGCTGGGCCGCATGACTGAGTACGAGGCCGTGATCGGGCTCGAGTGCCACGTCGAGCTCAGCACCGAGACGAAGATGTTCTGCGGCTGCCGCAACACGTTCGGCGCACCGCCCAACACCAACGTCTGCCCGGTCTGCCTCGGGCATCCGGGTTCCCTGCCGGTGCCGAATCGGGAGGCGATCCGGCGCATCATCACGATCGGGCTCGCGCTCGGCAGCGAGATCGCGCCACACTCGCTCTTCCACCGGAAGAACTACTTCTATCCGGACATGCCGAAGAACTTCCAGATCAGCCAGTACGACCTGCCGATCTGCGTCGGCGGACACCTCGACGTCGAGCTGCCCGACGGCACGACGAGCCGCGTCGGCATCACGCGCGTGCACATGGAGGAGGACACGGGCAAGACGACGCACGGCAGCCCGAGCGGACGCATCCACGACGCCGACGCCGCGCTCGTCGACTTCAACCGCGCCGGCGTGCCGCTCGTGGAGTGCGTGAGCGAGCCCGACATCCGCTCGCCCGAGGAGGCTGCCGCGTACCTGCGCGAGCTGCGCGCGACGCTCGAGTCGCTCGACGTCAGCGACGTGCGCATGGAGGAGGGCTCCCTGCGCTGCGACGCCAACGTCTCGATGCGCCCGGCGGGCACCGAGGCGTTCGGCACGAAGGTCGAGATCAAGAACATGAACTCGATGCGGTCCCTCGAGCGTGCCCTCGACTACGAGATCGCGCGCCAGACGAAGGCGCTCGAGGCCGGCGAGACGATCGTGCAGGAGACCCGCCACTGGAACGAGGACGCGGGCGCGACCGCGTCGATGCGCTCGAAGGAGGAAGCCTTCGACTACCGGTACTTCCCCGAGCCCGACATCCCGGCGATCGAGCCCGCGGCGGAGTGGATCGAAGAGCTACGGGCCGCGCTGCCCGAGCTGCCGAGGGCTCGCCGCGAGCGCTACGTCGCGGAGCACGGCCTGAAGCCCGAGGTCGCCCGCGTGCTCGTCGCCGATCGGGCGGAAGCTGCGATGTTCGAGGAAACGGTCGCGCTCGGCGCCGATCCCACGGCGGCCGCGAACTGGATCACGCAGGACCTCGCCGGGCTCGCGAACAAGCACGGCGCGGAGGCCGCAGCTCGTGTGAGCGCCCGGCACCTGGCGGACCTGCTCGCGATGCTCGGCGAGGACGCGATCAGCGGCGCCGGCGCGAAGCAGGCCCTCGAGGAAGCGGTCGAGACCGGCGACACGATCGGCGCGATCGTCGAGCGCAGGGGGCTTCGCCAAGTCTCCGACACGGGTGAGCTCGGGGCGATCGTCGACCAGGTGCTCGCTGAGAGCGCCGATGCCGCGCAGAAGTTCCGCGACGGGAACGAGGGCGTGATGGGATTCCTCGTGGGACAGGTCATGAAGGCCTCGGGCGGCTCGGCGAACCCGAAGCTCGCGCAGGAGTTGTTGCGCGAGCGCCTGCAGGGCTGAGGTCTCGCGGTGGCCGGGTCTCCGGCGGGCCGTGCTCCCGCGGGACGTCCGAGACGCATCCCGCTGTGGCAGCTGGCCCTCTACGGCGTGTCGAGCCTCCTGCGGGGAGCGGTGCACCCGTTCGTGCGCATGTGGCGCTCGAGCGACCCGATCGACAGTTACGCGCTGAACCACTTCACGAGCGTCGCGGGCGACGCGATGCTGGCGATCGCGTTGGCCGACTCGGTCTTCTTCTCGTTGCCGGTCGGGGAGGCGAAGCTGCGGGTGGCCGCCTACCTCGCCCTGACGATGGTGCCGCTGGCATTGGCCGGGCCGCTGCTCGTGCCTCTGTTGGACCGGGCGGGACCTCGCCGTCTGCTGGCGTTCGGCTCGGCGGCGGGAAGGGCCGCGATCGCGATCTACGCGGCCCCCCGGTTCGGCACGCTGGTTCTCTTCCCGGCGGCCCTCGCCCTGCTGGTCCTCTCGAAGGTGCACGGCATCACGAAGAACGGCCTCACGATCGCGTACGCCGGCCGGGGTGACGGGCTGATGCAGGCCAACGCCCGGCTGGGTCGGATCGGCGCCGTCGGCGCGATCCTCGCGGCGCCGATCGCGTTCGCGGCGATCAGGCTCGGCGACTCGCCGGCGGCCCTGTACGCCGCCGCGGTCGTCTACGCCGGATCCGCCCTGCTCACGCTGCGCCTGCCGCATCCCGGCCCCCCGCCGGCTCGGCAGCGGCGGCGTGAGGTCGCACCCCGAGGCGCGGTGCCCGAGCTCGCGGTGCCTGCGGTGGGGGCGGTCGGGATGCGCGCGGCGAGCGGGTTCCTGCTCTTCCTGCTCGCGTTCTCGCTGCGCGACGACGGCGCGCCGATCTACTGGTTCGCGGTGCTCGCGGGCGCCGGCGTGGTCGGCACGTTCGTCGCCGACGTGGTCGCGCCTCGGGTCCCGCGCACCACGCGCGAAGAGGCCGTCGTGATCGCTTCGGTCAGCGCGGCGTGCATCGGCGCCGTGCTGGCCTTCGAGCTGTTCGGGCTGGGGTTGCTCACGGTCTTCACGTTCGTGGCGGGGGCCGCGACCGAGTTCGGCAGGCTCGCGTTCCAGAGCCTGATGCAGCGGTACGCGCCGCCGGGGGCACAGGGGCGTGTGTTCGTGCGGTACGAGGCGATGTTCCAGCTCGCATGGGTGGCAGGGGCGTTCGCGCCGGCGCTTCTGCCGATCGACTTCCGCACGGGCATCCTGATGCTCGCGGGGTTCTACGCCGTGCTCGGCGTGGGCACCGTGCTTCGCGCTCGAGCTCGCGCGGGCGACGCACGGCATCCTCCGATGCCGCCTCCACCCTGAGGCGCGACCCGTTCGTGAGGTGCGGCGTAAGCTTTCCCGAATGCGCCCGCCGGGCGCCGCTCGAACACAGGAGGGTGCACCGTGGCTGAGTGGGTGACCGTCGGCAAGGCCGACGACATCGCCGAAGGCGACGCGACCGCGTTCGATGTGAACGGCGAGCAGATCGCCGTCTCGCGGGTCGAAGGCAAGCTCCATGCGTTCAGCGACATCTGCACGCATCGGCAGTGCAACCTGTCGCTGGGTGGCGAGATCGAGGGCACCACGATCGAGTGCGAGTGCCACGGCAGCGTCTTCGACATGACGACGGGTGCGGTCGTCGAGGGCCCTGCCGAAGAGCCGATCGCCACGTTCGGGGTCTCCGACGAGGGCGGCGAGCTCAGGATCGAGGCCTGACCCCGCGGTGGCCGACCGGTCGTTCGTGATCGTCGGGGCATCACTCGCCGGGGCGACCGCGGCCGCGACCCTGCGGGGGGAGGGGTTCGACGGGAGCGTCGTGCTCGTCGGTGCGGAGCCGCACCTGCCGTACGAGCGCCCGGCGCTGTCCAAGGAGTTCCTGCGCGGCGAGCAGCCGATCGAGGAACAGTACGTGCGCCCCGAGGCCTGGTACGCCGACCACGAGGTCGAGACCCGCTTCGGTGCCCGGGCGGTGCAGCTCGATGTGCGCGGCCGAGAGGTCGTGCTCGCGGGCGGCGACCGTTTGGCCTTCGATGCGTTGCTCGTCGCGACCGGAAGCCGCAACCGCAGGCTCGACGTGCCCGGGGCGACGCTGCCCGGCGTCGTCGACCTGCGGACGGCGGCCGATGCACAGCGCATCAAGGAGGCGGCCGTCGAGGGCCCCCGGGTCGTCTGTGTCGGCATGGGGTTCATCGGGGCCGAGGTCGCGGCGTCGATGCGCATGCTCGGCCACGACGTGACGGTCGTCGAGGTCTTCGAGACCGCTCTCTACCGGGTGCTCGGCCCCGAGATCGGCCGGGCGATCGAGGCCATGCACCGCGACCACGGGGTGCACATGTTGTTCAACGAGGCCGTCGCGAGTTTCGAGGGCGACGGACGCCTCGAGGCGGTCGTCACGAGTGGCGGGAAGCGCATCGACACCGACCTCGCGATCGTCGGTGTCGGCACCGAGCCGAGCGTGGAGCTGATGGCCGGCACCGGGCTCGATCAGGGCGGCGGTATCCCCGTGGGGCCCTCGCTTGAGACGTCGCTGCCCGGCGTCTTCGCCGCCGGCGACGTCGCTCGCCACGACCATCCGGTGTTCGGGCCGACCCGCGTCGAGCATTTCGACAACGCGATCAAGATGGGGGAGACCGCGGCCCGGAACATGCTCGGCGCGGGCGAGGTGTTCGACGACCCGCACTGGTTCTGGAGCGACCAGTACGACTCGCAGGTGCAGATGGCGGGCGTCGCCTCGACCTGGGACCGCACCGTCGTGCGCGGCTCGATCGAGGACCGGTCGTTCTGCGCGTTCCTGCTCGACGCCGACGGCGTGGTCCGTTCCACCGTCAGCCTGGACCACAAGCGCGACGTGCGCCGCTCGTTCGGCCTCATCTCGGCGCAGGCGGCTCCCGACCCAGCGGCGCTCGCCGACTCCGAGGTCGACCTGCGCACCCTCGTGGCGGGAAAGGACTGAGCGTGCATATCGGTGGACCCGCCGTCGGACATCCCACCTGAGACCTCGATCTTCAACGCCGCATCCGTGAGACGCGGCGCGATCGCATCGCGATGGCGATGGCGCGGGCCCGGGGTCGGCGCACCCTGCTCGACCGCGTGCTCAAGCGTGAGCCCGGCGAGCGGCCGCTCCCGGTCGAGCTCGATCCCGATGCCGTCGTCGACCGTGGCGACGACGTCTGGAAGTCCCTCCGGTTCTGACCGCCTACCTGTAGTCTGAAACAGACTAGTCGGTCGTGAGGTGGTCGGCGAGCTCGTCGGGAGAGCCTTCCGAGTCGATCACGCCGTCGCGGAACAGCACGACCCGGTTCGCGTAGCGCAGGGCCTCGGGGTTGTGCGTCGCGGCGAGCACCGCGCCACCGCGACCGATCACGTCCCACAGCGCCGCGAGGATCAGGTCGGCGTTCTCGGTGTCGACCTCGGCGATCGGCTCGTCGGCGAGCACGACCTCGGGCTCGGCGATCAGCGCGCGGGCGACCGCCACGCGCTGCTGCTGGCCGGCCGAGAGCTCGAACGTGCGGTTGTCGACGCGATCGGCCAGGTCCAGCCGCTCGAGCCAGCCGCTCGCACGTTCCCTGGCCTCGTCGAGCGGCGCGCCGTTCACGCGCAGCGGCAGTTCCACGTTCTCGACGGCCGAGAGCGTCGGGAGCAGGCCGAACGACTGAAAGACGACCCCCATGCCGCGTCGGCGGAGGTCGCTGCGATCGGCACGCGGCATGCGGCGGATCGGCTGGCCCTTCCAGCGCACCTGGCCCCCGTCGGGGGCATCGAGGCCGCTGAGGGCTCCGATGAACGTGGTCTTCCCGGACCCGCTCGGGCCCATCAGCGCCACGAAGTCGCGCGGGGCGAGCGAGAGCGAGGCGCCACGCACGGCGAGCACGCCGTGGGTGCCGGGGTACGTGCGAACGATGTCTTCGCCCTCGAGCAAGGGGGCTGCGACGGCCGGCGGTCCTTCGCGACCGGTCGACGACGGGTCGGGGACATCGCTCCCGGTCAGGCCGGCGGCTCCCGAGGGCCCCCATGTCGCGCGGAGGTCGTCGGCGTCAGGCATGGCCCGTCTCGCTCCGTCGTCGCAGCCGGACCTCGTCGGCGGAGACCTCGGCTTCCAGTTCCCCGTCGCCGAGCGCCGCGACGGCCTCGTCGGGGAGGCGCACGCGGCCGTCGTCGGCCACCGGCTCCACGGAGGCGCCCTCGTGCAGCACGCGCCCGTCCCGCACGCGGATCCGCCGGTCGGCGGCGCGCGCGGCCGTGAGGTCGTGCGTCACCATCACGATCGTGACGCCGAACTCGCGGTTCACCGCTCGGAACGCGTCGAGCACGGTGGCCGCGCTCTCGGAGTCGAGCTCGGCGGTCGGCTCGTCGGCGAGCAGGATCGAGGGGGTGTTCGCGAGCGCGACCGCGATCGCCGCCCGTTGCTGCTCGCCGCCCGAGAGCATGCCGGGCGTGTGGCGGAGCCGTTCGCCGAGACCGACGAGGCGCAGGAGCTCGTCTGCGTCCCGCCGTCGCCCCGGGTCGTCGTGGCGGTCGATCGCGGCCGGCAGGCTCACGTTCTCGCGCACCGTGAGGTACGGCACGAGGTTGCGCGCGGTGCCCTGCCACACGAAGCCGACGCGGTGAGCGCGGTAGCGCGTGAGCGCGTCGACCCCGAGCAGCCCGAGGTCCTGTCCGTCGACCTCGACCGAGCCGGCCGAGGCGCGATCGAGCCCGCCGATCAGGTTGAGGATCGTCGACTTCCCGGCGCCGCTCGGGCCGACGACCGCGAGGAACTCGCCCGGCGCGATGTCGAGGTCGACTCCGCCGAGCGCGACCACCCCGGTCTCGGCGATGCGGTAGACCTTGTACACGTGCCGGAACCTGATCAGTACCTCGCGATCGGACGGTGCGAACAGCTCGGGGCTGACCATCGTCATTCCGCCTCACCCCGCAACACGCCGGTCACCGACGAGCGCATCAGGGTGCGCATCGCCGCGCAGAGCGCGATCGCGCTCGCGACGACGATCGTTACGACCGCCGCCCCGATCGCGGGCCAGTCGAGCACCAGGACAGGCGCCGGATAGGAGACCCCGAGGCTCGTGCCGACGTACGGCATCACGAGCCGAAGGAGCCAGTAGCCGATCGCCAGCCCGGCGAGGAGCGCGAAGCCGAGCAAGGCTGCCTGCTCCAGCACGAGGGTGGTCCGGATCTGCCGCCGGCCCGTGCCCATCGCCCGCAGGGCGGCGAACTCGTAGTCCCGCCGGCGCATCGTGAAGTACAGTCCCGCGGCGACCCCGATGATCACGAGCCCGACGCCGGCGACCGCCGCCGCGAAGTTCATGCCCACCGCGAGCGACTGCGGGAGCTGTGCGAGCAGCCCCTCGATCGGCGCCGTGGCGTTCACGACGCCCGGCACCCATCCCGCCTCGGCCAGCAGCGGCGACGGGTCCTCGGGGGTGTTGGCCCACACCTCGTTCAGCGTGACGCCGGCTTCGGGGATCGAGAACTGCCGCTCGAGCAGCCCACGGACGGGCACGACGACGAACGGAGCGTTCGGCACGACCCCGGGGAACTGGCTCGCCACGGCGACGGGCTCGACCTGCAGCCGTTGGCCGGCGAGCCCGACCTCCACCATGCCTCCGGTCTGCGTCGCGACGTTGTCGGAGACGAGGGCCGGCAGTGCGGGTGCTGTCGGCATGAGCCCACCGACCACGTTGCCTGCCCCAGGGCGGAAGAGGTAGCGCACGAAACCGTCGGGGTCGGGCTCGAGCGTGCCGGTGCTGCCGCGCCAGGTCGTCGGCTGCCAGCTCGCGAGGTCGAGCGCCTGGTCGCCGACCTGCGGCGCGCCGATCACGACCTCGATCTCGTCGGGGAGATCGGTGCCGGTGTCCGCCTGGAACGTGATCGACAGCACACGCTCGGCATCGGGAAGCTCCAGGGCGACCTCCTGCGACCCCGCGAAGAGCGCCTGCGACGACGTCGTGAGCCGGTCGTCGACCGCCACCGACGTCGCCTGCACGCTGAGCTCCTCGGCGGCCCGCGGCACCTCGACCGTCATCGTGAGCTCCGTCGCGCCCTCGGGCACCTCGACCCCGAGGGGCTCGGTGTCGAGGCGTTCGAGGATGGCGTCGAGCGACGTCGAGGAGAAGTCGTCTCGCCACCAGCCGGCCTCCTCGAACCGTGCGGGGTCGATGCCGAGGGCGGTGGGCGGCAGCGAGAAGCTCGCGCTCGAGAACGACGGATCCGTGCGCACGAGCGCCATCGTCTCGGGCGGCATCGAGCCGACGGCGGCGAGCACCTGGTCCGGGGGCGTGGCGCTGACGCTCCAATCGGCCCCGACCTGCACGTGCGCAGCGTCGCTGTGGTTCTGTAGCACGATCGCCCGGTACGACGTCGCGAGCACGAGCAGTCCCATCGACAACAGCAGCAGCAGCGCCGCCGCGAAGCCGGTGCCGGGGGAGCGCCCGAGGCGGCGTCCGGCGAGGTAGGTGGGGAGTCGGCGAGCGCGGCCGATGCGCCCGTCCAGCCGGTGCAGCACGAACGACAGCAGCCGCAGGGCGATGAACGAGGCGGCGAACAGCAGCAGCGTCGGCGCGGCGAGCACGAGGGGCTCGATCGCACCCTCGCCCGCCTCGGGCTTGGTGCCGCCGCGCAGCTGGATGAAGGCGAAGATGCCGAGTGGCAGCACGATCAGCTCGACCGGGACCCGGGCCAGCAGCGGGCGATCCTCGCGTGATGCTCGGCGGCGTTCCTCGATCACGGTGCGCGAGACCGCCGGCGCCGAGAGCGCCAGCAGCACGAGCGCGCCGACCAGAGCCACGGCGACCCCGAGCCAGATCGCGCCGTCGTTGAACCGGGCGGGGAACTCGACGCCAGGGAGCTGCTCGCCGTTGAACCGTCCGGCGAGCTTGGCGAGCCCGAGCCCCAGCAGCAGCCCGAGGGGGAACGCGACCGCCGCGTAGAGCAGCGCTTGCACGCCTTGCGCCGCGAGCAGGGTGTGGCGGGAGAAGCCGCGGCTGTGCAGCACCGCGAGCTCGAACGTCTGGCGCGTGAGCGTGAGGGAGCCCACCCCGGCGAGCACGGCGAGCGTCACCGCCCCGATCTGGAACACGACGAGCAGGATCGGCACCCGCAGGTTCTTCACGCGCAGGTCGACAAGGTCGAACAACGTGTCGAGGCCGCTCACCATGCGAGCCGACGACAGGCCGGGCTGGGCCTGCATCGCGTCCTCGATCTCGGCGAGCTGCGCCGGCACGCGCGACGCCTGTTCGAACGGCACGCCGTCCAGCGCGAGGAACGCGTCCCACGTGAACTCCGTCGTGAGGCCGAGCGCGCCGGCGGCATCGAGGTACGTCGCCCGGTCGACGAGCGTCGGCGGTGGGTCGGTCGAGTCGGGGGCGGGGAACGGGCTGCGGCCGCCGTACCAGAAAGGATCGTCGCGATTGGGGGAGTCGAACGTGCCCGAGATGCGCAGGTCGAGTGACTCGTCGTTGGGGCCGACGAGGGCGACGCTGTCGCCGGCCTCCAGGCCGAGGGAGGCCGCCGTGCTCGCGGGGAGCGCGATCTCACCGGCGCCGGGTGGCGCTCCCTCGATCTCCAGGTGCTCGGGGGCGCCCTCGCGGAAGAGGAGCGGCACCGATTGGCCGTCGGCTCCGCCGAGCCGCACCGTACCGAGGCCCTGCGGCACCACATTGTCGACGGGCACGGCGCCGAACGCGCCGGTGATCGCACCGTCGGCGGCGTCCCAGTCGAGGTCGGCTCCCGCGAACAGCTGCAGGCGGGCGTTCGTGACCGTGACGCTCTCGCTGCCGAGCGAGGAGGACAGGATCGCCTCGCGAGCGGCATCTGCGTAGATCGGCCCCGCGACGAGCACGCCGATCGTGAACGCCAGCGTGACGACGACGGCCAGGCCCAGCGATCGCTGGGCTACGAAGCGCTTGAGCAGGAACCGAAGGGTCGCCATCACCGCAGGTGGCGCCCGTCGGGGCGCCCGCACGATGATACGGACCTGCGGTTCCTTGCCGCCGTAGGCGATTGCGGAATCGTGCCGTCTCCGTGTGTTCGCCGGGGCCCCATTAGGCCCCCTGCTAGGCTGGGCCTTCGAGCCCAGACGACACCTGCGAGGAGTTGATCCGCACCGTGGACAGGCCCGAGATCATCCTGGCTCCCGGCCCGACCCCGATCCCGCCCGAGGTGCTGCTCGCCCAGGGCAGCCCGCTCGTGTACCACCGCGGGCCGGGCTTCGGGAACATCATGCGTGAGGTCACCGCGCGACTGAAGGAGCTCTACCGCACCGACTCGGCCGACGTGCTGCTGATGACCTCGAGCGGCACCGGCGGCCTCGAGTCGGCGATCGCGAACTGCTTCTCGCCCGGCGACGAGGTACTCGTGCCGGTGGCGGGGTTCTTCGCAGAGCGGTTCACGACCCTGGCCGAGACGTTCGGTCTCACGGTGCACACGGTCGACTACGAGTGGGGCGAGCGCATCCGGCCCGACGAGGTCGCGGCGGCGTTGGCCGAGCACCCGGTCAGGGCCGTGCTGCTCACGCAGTCGGAGACCTCGACGGGTGTGATCCAGCCGATCGAGCAGCTCGCGAGGGTCGCGAACGACGCCGGCGCGATGGTGGTCGTCGACGTCGTCTCGTCGCTCGGCGCCGTGCCGTTCGAGTTCGACGCATGGGGCGTCGACGTCGCGATCGGGGGCTCGCAGAAGGCGCTCAGCGCCTCGCCCGGCATCGCGTTCGCCGCGATCAGCGAACGGGCCTGGGGGGCCACTCGTTCGGCCATGAACCCCCGCTTCTACTTCGACTGGGCCACGTACAAGCGCTTCGCCGACCTCCCCGACCCCGAGAACCCGTGGACCCCCGCGATCAGCGTGATGCAGGGTCTCCAGGCCGCGCTCGAGCTCTACTTCCAGGACGGGGTCGAGGCCGCGATGCGTCGTCACCGGATGCTGTCGCGTGCCGTGAAGGAGGGCGCCAAGGCGCTCGGGCTCGACCTATTCGGCGAGGGGCTCGACGACAACTGGACCGTGACCGCGATCCGCGCGCCCGAATCCGCCGATGCCGACGCGATCTGCGACACGATCCGCGCCGAGCACGGCTGCGTGCTCGCGCCCGGACAGGGACCCCTGAAGGGGAAGGTCTTCCGCATCGGCCACTTCGGCTATTTCAGTGAGCTCGACATCATCCGCGGGCTCGCCGCGCTCGAGATGACGCTCGAGTCGCTCGGGCACCCCGTGAAGCGCGGGGCAGCGGTCGCCGCCGCCGAGACCGTGTTCATGGAGTCGCGCGGCGCGTGAGGGTCCTCGTCACCGAGCCGCTGTCCGCGCAGGGGCTCGAGCTGCTGCGGGCCGACTTCCAGGTCGACGAGCGCACCGATCTGGCGGGCGGCGACCTCGCGGCCGAGATCGCGCCCTACGACGCGCTGGTCATCCGCAGCGCGACGCAGGTCACCGACGCGGTGTTTGAGGCAGCGACGCACCTCAAGGTCGTCGCCCGCGCCGGCATCGGCCTGGACAACATCGACGTCGAGGCGGCGACCCGGCGCGGTGTGATGGTCGTGAACGCGCCGCAGTCCAACATCATCAGCGCCGCGGAACAGGCGATGGCCCTGTTGCTCGCGCAGGCCCGCAACACGCCTCAGGCCCACGCCGCGTTGAAGGCGGGGTCGTGGGAGCGCACGAAGTGGGAAGGGGTCGAACTCGCCGGCAAGACGCTCGGGCTGGTCGGGCTCGGCCGGGTCGGCGCGCTCGTCGCGCCACGCGCCGCGGGCTTCGGCATGCGGGTGATCGCGTTCGACCCCTACGTGAGCGCCGAACGCGCGAAGGAGATGGGCGTCGACGCGATGCCGTCGCTCGAGGCGCTGCTCGTGCAGGCCGACTTCGTTTCGATCCACCTTCCGCGCACGCCGGAGACCGAGGGCCTGATCGGGGAGCACGAGCTGCGGCTGATGAAGCAAGGCGCCCGACTGGTCAACACGGCCCGCGGGGGCATCGTCGACGAGAGCGCGCTGGCGAAGGCGATCGAGAGCGGTCACCTCGGTGGGGCGGCGCTCGACGTGTTCACGACCGAGCCCACGACCGACTCGCCGCTGTTCGCGCTCGATCCGGTCGTCGTCACGCCGCACCTCGGCGCCTCCACGAAGGAGGCCCAGGATAAGGCGGGCACCACCGTGGCCGAGATGGTGCGTCTCGCTCTCACCGGGGAGTTCGTGCCCTACGCCGTGAACGTCTCCGCCGGGGCCGAGGTCACCGAGGTCGTCCGTCCGTTCGTGCCTCTCGCGGAGCGCCTCGGCGCGCTCACGGCCGGGCTCGCCGAGGGCGGCGTGCGATCGATCGTCGCGAGCTACCTCGGCCGGATCGCGGAGTCCGATACCCGCGTGCTCACGCTCGCCACGTTGAAGGGCATCCTCGGCAACACCGTGAACGAACCCGTCTCGTTCGTGAACGCACCGATGCTCGCCCGCGAGCGCGGACTCACGGTGAGCGAGATGCGCTCGACCGTCTCGCAGGACTACGTGAGCTCGATCTCCCTGCGCGCAGAGACCGACGCCGACCCCGTCGCGGTGTCGGGATCGGTGCTCGGGCGAGACCACGAGCGAGTGACCCAGGTGAACGGCTTCGAGATTGAGGTCACGCCGGCCGGGCACATGGTGTTCTTCACCTACGTCGACCGCCCGGGCATCATCGGGAAGGTCGGCACGCTGCTCGGTGAGGCTGGCATCAACATCGCCACGATGGACGTCGGCCGAAAGGCCGAGGGTGGCGAGGCGCTGATGTGCCTCACGGTCGACACCGAGGTGCCGCCCGAGGTGCTCGAGGGCGTCGCCGACCAGATCGAGGCCCACCAGTTGCGAACGGTCACACTGCCGCCGGCCTGAGCCGTCACCTTCGTCTTCGGGCGGAATCACTGTGGTAGCGTGCTCGGGCCATGAAGCGGATATCTTCGATCACCGGTGATGCGGCCGGTGCGCGTGCCCTCATCGGGCCGCGCGCCGCGCGGTAGCGCACCACCCTCGATCAGGATCACCGCCCCGCACCAGCTCGCAAGGAGTTCCGCTTCATGAGCCGCTCGTCCACCCCGATCAGCCCCGAGCCTCGTCATGTGCCGTCGGCGCGCGAGCGCTCCGCCGTGCGCAGGCTCGCGACCGCGCGCCTGATCTCGCTCACCGGGAGCGGCGCGGCGTTCGCGGCGCTCGCGTACATCATGTTCCAGCTGACGGGTGAATCGCGCTGGGTGTCCTGGACGCTGCTGTTGACGTTCGGGGCCCAGGGCCTCTTCGCCCCGCTCGGCAGCGCGCTCGGCGATCGCTTCGATCGCCGGAAGGTGCTCGTGCTCGCGGACCTCGCCGCGGCAGTGGGCTTCGTGGCGCTCGCGTTCGCGCAGACTCCGGCCCAGCTGCTCGTGATGGCGTTCATCACCGCGACCCTCGAGTCGCCGATCTGGTCTGTGTCGGCGGCCGCAGTGCCGAACCTGGTCGGGCCCGAGGACCTGACGTGGGCGAACGGCATGGTGGCGGTCGGTCGCAACATCGGGAACCTGGTCGGGCCGATCCTCGGCGGTGTGCTCGTCGCCGTGATCGCGCCCGACTCGACGCCCGACCAGCTGCAGACCGCCGGCTACTTCGTGTTCGGGCTGAACGCCATCACGTTCGCCGGCTCGGCGTGGCTGATCGGCACGACTCCGGGGTCGTTCTCGGGCGAACGCGGTGAAGACGATCGCTTCGGCGGTCTGAAGGACGGCGTCGTCTTCCTGCTGCGCGATCGCGTGTTGCGTGCGATCACGCTCGCCTGGGTCGTACTGCTGCTCGGTGCCGGCTTCACGCTGGTCGCGGAAGTGGCGCTCGCCGAAGAGCTCGGCGCGGGAGCGATCGGGTACGGCCTGCTGAATGCCGGATGGGGCGGCGGCGCCGCGCTGGGCTCCTTCCTCGCCCAGCGCTACCTGCGGGAACGCTACGAGGCGCGCGCGCTGATCTGGGGCGTCGCCCTCGTCGGGCTCTGCCTCGGGCTGATCGGTATTGCGCCGTGGTTGCCGCTCGCCGTCGGCTTGATGGTCGGCGCCGGCACGGGGGAAGGCATCGGAGGCGTCGCCGAGCAGGGCATCCTGCAGCGGCGCACGCCCGACCACATCCGTAGCCGCGTGATCGGGGCGAGCGAGTCGGCGATCCTGATCGCGCTCGCGATCTCGTTCGCGTTCGGCGGGGAGGTCGTCGATTCGATCGGACCGCGTGGCGCGTACTTCGTCGGAGGGTTGAGCTGCCTCGCCGCCGCGCTGGTGCTCGTGCGTCCGCTCGGCCGTGAGCATCGGGACTCAGTGGTGGCCGACATCACTTCCTGACGCTGGAACTCGATTCCACCTGAATCATCGCTCAACCCGGCAAAGCGCCGCTCACCTGCCCTGTCGTGCGGATATCCGATCGGGCGAACGGGATTTTGATTGAATAGCCATTCAGGAGTATCGTGACCTCCCGTAGCGGTCCTTCCCGACCGCGCGGAAGGGGCTGAACGGCACACGATGTCTTCCACGAACGGCTACCACGCGATCGTCGTGGGCGGCGGACACAACGGACTCGTCGCCGCCGCCTACCTCGCGAAGGCCGGCGCTCGGACCATCGTGCTCGAGGCGCGCCACAAGGTGGGAGGCGCCGCCGACACGATGGCGCCCTGGCCAGAGGCGCCGGAGTTCAAAGTCACCACGCTCAGCTACGTGATGAGCCTGATGCCCGACAGGATCCTGCGCGACCTCGAGCTCGCGCGGCACGGGTACGCTTCGACGCCGGTCGGGCCGTACTTCCTGCCGTTCCCGGACGGGCGCTGCATCGTGCAGTACGACGACGACGCGCGGAAGAACTACGAGTCCTTCGCGCAGTTCTCCAAGCGCGACGCCGACGCGATCGAGAAGTGGAACGCGTGGATCGGCGGGCTCGCCGAGGTGCTCGGGCCGCTGATGATGACGACGCCGCCGAGGCTCGGGTCGCTCAAGCCGAGCGATCTCACGGAGCAGCTCCGGCTCGCGTGGCGCTTCCGCGGCCTGGACGTGCGCGGGCTCGCCGACGTGACGCAGCTCATGACGATGTCGGTCGTCGACCTGCTCGAGCGGTTCTTCGAGTCCGACCAGGTGAAGACCGTGATGGCCTTGAACGGCCTGATCGGCACGTGGGCCGGTCCCTACGAGCCGGGCACCGGCTACGTGATGGCGCACCACTCGATCGGCGACGTCGGCGACGGCCATCTCGGCTCGTGGGCCGTGCCCGAGGGCGGCATGGGGGCGGTGAGTGATGCGATCGCGTCGAGCGCGGGTTCTCACGGCGCCGAGATCCGCACAGAGGCGCGGGTCGCGCGCATCCTCGTCGAGGACGGAGCGACGACCGGGGTTGTGCTCGAGTCGGGAGAGGAGCTGCGAGCGCCGCTGGTCGTCACGGCGATCCACCCGAAGATCACGTTCCTCGAGCAGATCGACCGGGTCGACCTTCCCGCCGACTTCGTCGACGACATCGAGCACTGGAAGACGCGCAGCGGCGTCGTGAAGATCAACGCCGCCCTCGATCGCGCGCCCGTCTTCACCTCGATGCCCGAGCTCACCGACCTCACGGGCGGGTTCGAGCTCTCGCACTCGATCGCGTACCTCGAGAAGGCGTTCGAGCAGGCGCGGGCGGGGGAGCCGGCGATCGCCCCGTTCAGTGACGGCGTGATGCCAACGGTCTACGACCGCACGCTCGCCCCCGATGGAAAGCACGTGGTGTCGCTCTTCACGCAGTGGGTGCCGCACGAGTGGAGCGATGAGCCGCACCAGGCCGAGCTCGAGGCGTACGCGGACCGCGTGATCGCCGGCTACGACGAGCTCGCGCCCGGGTTCGCCGACTCCGTGCTGCACCGCCAGGTGATCGGCCCCCACGAGATGGAGCAGGAGTGGGGGTTGATCGGCGGGAACATCTTCCACGGGGAGCTCAGCGCCGAGCAGCTCTTCCACATGCGACCGGCGCCCGGATACGCCGACTACCGCACCCCGATCCGTGGCCTCTATCAGTGCTCCAGCGCCACGCACGCCGGCGGCGGCGTCTGCGGCATCCCCGCGTACAACATGGTCCGCGAGATCAAGAAGGACCGCCGGCGCGGCGCCTTCCGACGGAAAGGATGACCCACCAGATGGCCGAGCAGAACTCGTCGTTCCCGTTCTACTTCGCGAGCTGGTACAAGAAGTCGCCCTACTTCCAGCGCACCGTGGAAGCCGGCTGCACCAGCTGGGATCTGTACAACCACATGCTGATCCCGACGCTGTACGACGACGACATCAAGGAGTACTGGCACCTCGTCGAGAAGGTGACGCTCTGGGACGTCGCGGTCGAGCGCCAGGTGGAGATCACCGGGCCTGACGCCGCGCGGTTCACCCAGCTGCTCACGCCCCGCGACCTCTCGCAGACCCAGCCCGAGCAATGCAAGTACGTGCTGATCTGCGCGCCCGACGGCGGCATCGTGAACGACCCGATCCTGCTGAAGCTCGCCGAGGATCACTTCTGGCTGTCGCTCGCCGACAGCGACGCGCTGCTGTACGCGCTCGGCGTGCAGGCGTTCGCGAACATGGACGTCGAGATCCGCGAGCCCGACGTCTCGCCGCTGCAGATCCAGGGGCCACTGTCGAAGCCGCTGATCCGCACGCTCTTCGGCGACGGCGTGGCCGACCAGAAGTATTACTGGCACAAGCAGACCGAGCTCGACGGCATCCCGGTGGTCGTCTCGCGCACGGGCTGGAGCGCGGAGCTGGGCTACGAGGTGTACCTGCGCGACTCGACGCGAGCCCTCGACCTGTGGGACGCCATCATGGCCGCCGGCGAGGAGTTCGAGCTGCGGGCGATCGCCCCGAGCGACCAGCGCCGTATGGAAGCCGGCATCTTCAACTACGGCAACGACATGGACATCACGAACAACCCGTTCGAGATCACCGGCCTCGAGCGGCTCGTCGAGCTCGACAACGACAACGAGTTCGTCTCGCGGACGGCGCTCGAGCGGATCCGCGACGAAGGCGT
>JBGGNG010000201.1:0-2529 GCA_041287635.1 Actinomycetota bacterium
GCACCGCGCTCCGATGCCGAGCGCTCGGCAGCCCTCGCCAAGGCCGGTTCGCCGCTGCAGGCGAAGAAGGACGAGCGAGCGCAGCTCCTGTGTCCCGTGTGCCAGGCGCCGATGCGACGCTACATCCACCAGAATTCATCCGGCGTCTGGATCGACGCCTGCAGCGCACACGGTGCGTGGCTCGACGCGGGCGAGCTCCAGCAGCTCGAGGCCTGGACCGAGGCGACGCGCACGGGTGGCGGCGCTGCCGGCCCCACGCGCGTCACGCCCGAGGCCGCAGCGAACGTGCCCGCGGCGCCCGAGGCCGAGACGACCGGCGACTGGCTCGCGATCCTCGGCGAGGAGGAGCCCGAGGACGAAGGTACCGGTGCGCTGATCGGCAAGCTCACCGCCCACCTGCGCGGCCTCGGCCGCGACTGACACGCGCCCACGCGCGGCTGACGTCAGCCGGGCTTGACGACCATGAAGTACGTGGTCACCACGAGCACGAGCAACAGGAAGATCGCGCCGCCCTTCAGGCGTGCCCTGTACTTCGCGACATCCGCGTGGGTCGGTCCGTGCTCGGCGATCGTCGCGCCGAGCTTCGCGGAGTTGCGCCCCATCCACAGCGGACCCATCAGCATCGAGATCGCGAACGCCGCGAGGCCGACGAGCACGTAGGGCTCGGTCCACGCGGTGTTGGTCTCTGCGACGAGCCACGCGTCCGTCGCACCCACGAACAGCGTCAGCGGCGCGAACACCGCCTTGCCGAAGAACTCCATCTCCGGACCCAGCGCCGGACCGAGCGCCGGGTTCTTCCCCGAGTTGCCGCGGGCCATGAGCACGTTGAGCGCGAAGCCGGCGCCGAGCCACATGGCCATGCCCAGGATGTGGAAGAACAGCAGGTACTCGTACATAGATCGCTCCCTGGCCGGTGCAGGCGACGAGCTACTCGGCGCTGCCGATCTCGTCCTTGATCTTCTGGAGCGAGCGGCGGATCAGCCGCGAGACGTGCATCTGGGAGATGCCGACACGGCTGGCGATCTGCGACTGCGTGAGCCCCTCGAAGAACCGCAGGTGCAGGATGAATCGCTCGCGGTCGTCGAGCGCTGCGAAGCCCGGGGCGAGCACGGCTCGGTCCTCCGTGATCGCGTACTGCTCCTCGATCTGGCCGAGCGACTCGAGCGGATCGAGGTCGCCGTCGTCGTCGCCGCCGGACGGGCCGGACGAGAGCGACACGGACGAGTACGCCTGCCCCGTCTCGAGCGCCTCGAGCACCTCTTCCTCCGTGGCGCCGGACGCCTTGGCGAGCTCGGCGATCGTCGGGGAGCGCTCGAGCTGGACCGTCAGCTCCTCGATGAGCTTGCTGAGGCGGACGTTGAGCTCCTGCAGGCCGCGCGGCACGCGCACGGCCCAGCCCTTGTCGCGGAAGTGGCGCTTGATCTCGCCGATGATGTTCGGCGTCGCATACGTGGTGAGCTCCACGCCGCGCTCGATGTCGAAGCGGTCGATCGCCTTGATCAGGCCGATGCAGCCCACCTGCACGAGGTCCTCGAGCTGCTCGCCGCGGTACGAGTAGCGGCGGGCGAGCGAGCGAACGAGCGGCAGGTACAGCTCGATGAGCTGCTCGCGCGCCTTCATGCTGCCGTCGTGGTGGTAGGCGTAGAGCAGCTGGTGGTCGACCTTGTCGTCGGCCGTGGGGCGACGGATCGGCTCGTTGACGTCCTCGGCATCCTGCTGGATGACGGGATCGAGGCCGGCGGTCGCGATGATGTCCTCGGGACGTCGATTCATCAGGCGAGCGCCTTCACGTGCTTGGTGAGGGTGATCCACTCACCGTCGGAATCGTCGCTCACGGTCACGTCGTCGACGATCGTGTCGAGCAGCCGGCGCAGGCCCATCTCGCCGCCCTGCTTCGCTGAGCGCTCGAACGCGCGGTCGAGGCTGCCGGACGCGAAGCTGCCGAGCGCCGCGACGATCTGCGAGTCGTCGACCTCGAGGCGCAGGCGCACGTCGCCGGCTCCCTCGTCGGGCGTCTGGGTGGCCAGGTCCTCGTGGTCGAGCAGGCTGGAGATCGCCAGCTGCAGGTCGTCGAGTGCGTCGTAGCTCATCTCGAGGGGCGCGGCCATGCCGCCCACCACGAGCCGCGCGACCGCGTAGTAGCGGCTGTCGCGCGGGAAGCTCAGTGAAACCGTGTCAGACATCGTTCCCCTTCGTTCGACGGGCGCGGGCGGCGACCTGCTCGTCGAAGTCGATACGTGCCTCGCGCGCTGCGACGCGACCGTCCTCGACGGCGTGCCGCGCAGCGTCCGCAAGGCGGGTCGCATCCTCCGCGAGGATGCCCGGCAGGTCGGCGATCACATCGCTGACCGGCTGAGCACGTTCCTTGGACGCCGAGCGCACGCGCATCGCGACTCCCGCGACCGCAGCACCGAATGCCGCGCCGAGCATACCGCGAACCGCGCTCATGTCGAATCCTCGCCGCCGTCACCGTCGGCGACCGACTCCCCCGCGACGTCGAGGTCAGGGTCCGCATCGGGGTCGTCCGAG
>JBGGNG010000202.1:0-8014 GCA_041287635.1 Actinomycetota bacterium
GAACGTCGCTTCCTGCACCCGCACGATCTGGCCGGGGAAGCCGGGGAACGCCTGTTCCAGGCAGCTCACGGCTCGTGCCGTGCGGGCGGGTCCGGCCGTCCGGGCCTGACCCGGCGCGGTCGCCTCCGCGCCAACTGCTCCCTGACCCGCATCGACTCCCGCATCCGGCGCCGCGGCCTGTGCGTAGGTGGCGGCGATCGCCTCCGCCTCCTCCTGCAGCGCCGGCTCGTCGAGATCCTCGTCGAGGAGCTCGAGCAGCGGGGGAGCGTTCGTCTGATCGGAGCCGGCCTCCGCGACACCGTCGGCCGCGACACCGGCATCGTCCGAGCCGGTCCCGAGCCGGGGGACGACGAGCGCCACGAGCGCCACGACCGCGGCCGCCGCGAGCGCCGGGGCGATCTTCGACCATGGTGTTCCAGCCGAGGACGGAGGAGCCGCGAGCCGCTCGAGCTGCTCGGGGGTGAACCGTGCCGAGAGGTCGGGGCTCACCGGTTCCGGTATCGCCCGCAGGGCGGCGCGAGCCCCAGCGGCGGCTTCGACCTCTCCGCGGCACCGGGCGCAGGAACGCAGATGCTCGTCGACCACGGCACGCTCGGCGGTGTCGAGGGTGCCGTCGACGAACGCGGCGAGTTGATCGAGAGGGTGCGTCACGGTTCCTGCTCCGACGTCGGCGGACGGTCGAGCGGTTCCCGGGGAGCGGGCTCGATGCCGAGGGCCGCCGCGAGCGCGAGGCGCCCGCGGTGCACCCGCGACTTCACGGTGCCGATCGGCACCTCGAGCACCTGCGCGATCTGGTCGTACGCCATGTCCTGCACGTCGGCCAGGACCAGCGCGATGCGGAACTCCTCGGGGATCGAGGCCAACGCCGAGGCCGCGTCGTGCGTGCCGGCAACCTCGTCGGCATGATCGACCGTCGGCGGCCCGGGCTCGTGTTCGAGGTCATCGTCGGCCACGGCGTGCAGCATCGGCCGGCGGCGCTTCCTGCGCAGCTCGTCGTAGCAGGCGTTCACCGTGACGCGGTGCAACCATGTGGTGAACGCCGCGTCGCCCCGGAAGCCGTCCAGCTTGCGGAGCACGGTCAGGAAGGTGTCCTGGGCGACGTCGGCCGCCGCGTCGGCATCGCCCAGCATGCGCAGGCAGAGCGAGTACACGCGCTGCTGGTGCCGCAGGACGAGGTCGGTGAAGGCCTGGGCCTCGCCCGCTCGGAAGCGCCGGACGAGATCCTCGTCGAGCTCGGCCTCGGTCACGGCTCGAACGCTATACACCCGAGGGGCCGTTGGCCTCCGTCACGACGACCTGCGCGTACTTCTCGGTCGCACCGAACCGCCCCGCGACCATCGTGTCGGCGGTGGCGCGAAGGGTGACGCTGACACGGCCCGTGGCTTCGTCGACCACGCACCCGGATCTCCCGAGCTTCAGGGCTGGGGCCTGGGCCTCGATGCTGATCGCCGCAGCCTCGCAGGCTCTGGTCGCGCTCCGTCCCTGGGAGCGGAACGCCTCCGCGCCGTCACTCGCAGCATCGGTCGCGACCTCGGAGAGACGCAGCGTCGTGCGACCGATCGACACGGCGTCGACGACCACCACTGCGAGCATGGCGAGGAGCAGCAGCCAGATCACCGCTGCCTTGCCGACCATGCCGGCCTCGCCGGTACGGTCGACGTCGATGTGGTGGAGCGAGCCAGTCATCCGCGGAACCTCCTGCGTACCGCGCCGATCACTTCATCGACCTCTTCCATGCCCAACATGAGCGCCGTGAGCAGATAGACACCGATCCCGGCGGCTACGGCGAGCCCCACCTGCACGAGTCGCCCGACCACGAGCTGGGTGTCGACCGTGGAGCCGAGGCCGGTCGCGACGAGCCACGCGATGCCGGCCGTGATCGCGGCCGCCGGAACGGCCCGTGCGATGGTGCCGCTCACGCGCCGCCCGTCGAGCGAGCCAAGCTTGGGGCGCAACAGCGCGAGGCCCACGGCGGTCGCGAACGCGTACGACACCGCGTGCCCCAACGCGAGCGCCGGGATGTCCCATCCGACCGTGCGCACGAGCGTGACGTCGACGACGACGGTGACGATCGCCGCTCCGATGTTGACCAACGCGGGCGTCCGGCTGTCCTGCGTCGCGTAGAACGTGCGGGTAATCAGCTGGAAGGCCGAGAAGAACGGCAGCCCGACCGCGAAACCCTGCAGCGTGCGAGCGATCAACGGGACGTCCCCTTCCCGCACCCACCCGTACTCGAGCAGCAACGAGACGATCGGCTCCGCGAGCGCGATGAACGCGAACGAGGCCGGCACGATCACCACGATCGTGTCGCGCAGTCCGAGCGAGAAACGATCTCGCACGCCGTCGAGGTCGCGGTCCGTCCAACGCTCGGCCATCGCGGGAAGCAGCGCGGTGAAGATCGAGACCGCGAAGATCGAGTGGGGCAGCAGAAAGATGATGAACGCCGTGGCGTAGATCTGATAGCAGGCGTCGCAGATGCCTCCCGCGAGGATGATGATCACGACGTAGGCGAGTTGGTTCGCGGCGACGTAGACGACGACCCACCCGGAGAGCCGAACGATGCGTCGGATGCCCGGGTGGCCCCACCCGCCGGCGAAACGCCACCGGAAGCCGGTCGCGCGCAACGACGGCCAGAGCGCCACGGTCATCGCGACGACGCCGAGCGTGGTGCCGGCGCCGAGTACGGTCTTCTCCAGCCACGTGATGTCGCCGACCGAGGGCTCGGCGCCGGCGCGGAGCATCGCGAAGGCCGCGAACGTGACGATCGCGACGAGGTTGTTCAGGATCGGGGCGAACATCGGGGCGGCGAACCGGCGCTCGGTGTTCAGCAGCCCGGAGGCGATCGCCCCGATGCCGTAGAAGACGATCTGGGGCATGAACCAACGGAGCAGGAACACGCCGAGCTCGATCTGGGCTTCTCGGTCGGCGGCGTCGGAGGCCACGAGGTAGAGACGCATGATCTGCGGCGCGAACACGATGCCGGCGATCGCCACGGCGGACAGCAGCACCAGGGCCAGGGTGAGGACGCGCCTCCCGAGGTCGAAGGCGGCATCGCGCCCGCTCCGTCGTTGGTGGTCGACGAACACCGGCACGAAGACCGAGGTCAGGATGCCCCCGAGGATCAGCTCGTACACGATGTTGGGAGTGGTGTTGGCCTGCGTGTAGACGTTGCCGAGCGGTGCGATCGTCACGCCGAGGGCCGCGGTCTGCACCGCGATGCGCACGTATCCGGTCAGGCGCGACAGGGTCGTGCCCACCGTCATGAGTGCCGTGTTCCGCACGTAGGCGCCCGTGGTGTCGGGAGGGATGCCCTCCACCGGTTCGGGATCGGGGGTCAGGGCGTCGGTCGTCGGACCAACCTCCTCGACCAGAGCAGCATCAGCAACACACCGGCGCCCACGGTGATCCACAACGCCACGCTGTTCACCGCCGTCGTGCGGACGGCGAGGTTCTGGTCCTCCCCCAGGTCGCGGCCCGACGGAGCCCTGGTCTTCACCCGGATCGTCTGCGGTCCGCCGGCCTTAGCGACCACGTCGAAGGTGACGATCTCGTCGGGCCCCTCGATCGTCACGGTCTGCTGCGCCCCGTCGGGGAACTCGAACGACGCCGATCGCAGCACGACCTGCACGGTGAGTGGCGCGTCGCCCGGATCGCCCATTCGCAGCGGGATCGATCCCTCGCGGGAGGTCAGCAGGAACTCCTGTTCGACGTCGGGCAGCACGCTCTGGAAGATCGACCGGGTGACGGTGTTGACCTGGTCGTACCATCGGCGCCCCGCGGTCGGGTCGGCCACGTACTCACCGGCCTCGGCGTAGAGCAGGTCGCGGTCGAGCCGCGCCGGCTGCGGGCTCGGACCCGCGAGCATCGAGCGGTAGGCGGCCACGTTGCGTCGCTGATCGCGGATCGCATCGACGTAGTCGCGAGGGAACCGTGCCGGCGACGGGATGACCGCGGCGCCGTCCGACGTCGGGTTGATCGCCTCGGCGAACGCCGCCGCCTGGGAGCGGTGCAGGAATGGCGCCTCGGAGAGCCGCCGTACGAGCGGCGCCCAGATCGCCGGAGGAAGAGCCGCGGGCATCTGCACGGCGACCCCGCGCACGGTCTGGGTCCCGTCGGGCTGGAGCCCCGGCACCGGTTGCTCCCGCCAGATCGTCGCCAGTTCGCCGAGCACCGCCTGGGCGGCTCTCACCGGGTCATCGAGCAGGAGCGGGTCGCCCAGCAGACCCTGTACGCCCGGGTCGGGGAGCACGAGCTCGAGGCTGGAGCCGTCCGCGGTCGTCAGGGTCGCGGCAGGCAGCGGCGCGAAGTCGTTGGGTTGGGCCGGGCGCTCGACCGTGTCGGCCTGCACGAGCGCGGTCGTGGTGCCACGGTCGGCGAGCCACTGCAGGCTGGGCTCGTCGAGATCTCCCTGGGGCGGCCGCGCGGTTGCGACGGACGGCTCCGCACCGAGGTGCTGCTCGATGACGGCATCACCCATCGTCTGCTGCCGAGCGAGGTCGGGTGCGAGCCCGCCCGACGCCAACGACGGGAGCAGGGGCGCGGCGAAGGGCGTGGCGACGAGCTGGACGTCGGGGTCGTCCACGAGTTCACCGAGGCGGGCGAGCAACGTCGCCGCATCCATCGCCGGCGCGTGATCGGGCTCCACCGTTTCGCCATCCGCCCGTTCGTATCCATCGGCCATGCGAGCGAGCTGGTCGATCACCGCGGGGACGACCACGAGGTCCACGGCCACCACGCCGTCAGCCGGGCCGACCGCGGCCGAGAGGGCATCGACCTGCTGCGCCAGGCCGCCTTCGGGCGCGATCGCGGCCTCGAACGCGGCGTCGGCGAGCCGTCCCTGTGGGTCCATCGCGATCGGGGCATCGAACTCCGCCCACCAGGCGAACTCGATCGGCACCTCCGGCTCTCGTACGAGGTGCACGAGCGGCGTGTCGAGTGCGCCCACCTGTAGGCCGGCGCTCCGGAGGTCGACCCGCGCGGGGTAGACGAGCGAGTCCACGTCGCTCACGCCGTCGATCTCGCTCAGGTCGACCGAGACGGTGAACTCCCGGGTCGCGCCCGGCTCTAGCTCGCCGTCCTGCGCGAAGGTATCGACGTAGATGAGGGTGCCGACCGGCCCGTCCGCGAGCGAGGACTCGTACTCGACGCGTGACCTGATCGCGGGGCCGATGATGAATCCGACCAAGAGCTCACTGAGCGCTTCATCGCCGAGGTTCTCTGCGCGGAAGGTGATCGTGACCTCGGGCTTGTCGAGCGTGGTGAACGGGGTCTGGGCCTTGAGCGTCAGCGCCACGGTCGACTCCTGGGCGCCGGCGGGGGGGGTCGCCACGAGCACGGAGGCGGCGGTGAGCGCGAGCGGCAGGAGCGCGCCGAGCGCGCGGAGGATCCTCATGACGGCTCCTCATCGTAGCCCCGGGGGGTCGGCGCCCACGGAGCCTGCCCGGTCAGCGCGCCAGCACCTCGAACGCCTCGGAGACGCCGTACGCGATGGCCACGATCAGCAGGAAGCTGCCGACGAGCATCCGCAGGGTGTGTTCGTGGGTGCCGAGCGCCACCTTCGCGCCGATGAGCGCTCCGGGCACCGCGCCGATCGTCACGACCAGCACCAGCGCCCAGTCGATGTGGCCGAGCGCGGCGTGGGTGATCGTGCCCGGGATCACGAGGGCCACGATCGCGAGCAGGGACGTGCCGAGGGCACGCTTGAGCGGCATGCCCAGCCAGCCCGCGAGCATCGGCACCATCACGAGGCCGCCGCCGATGCCGAGCAGCCCGCTCACGAACCCCGCCAGGAGGCCGATGCCGACGAACATCGCGGGGGTCGCCCGGAATGACGGCCCTCGTCGGGACCGAGGACCGCGCAAGATCCCCACCGCTTGGTAGGCGAGCAGGGCCGCCGTGACCGCGAGCAGCACGTGGGTGTCGACGAACCGTGTGAGCACGGCGCCGAGGATCGACGCGAGCACGCCGGGGCCGATCATCCATGCCGCCGCCCCTTCGTCGAGCTCGCCGGCACGACGGTAGGTGAGGGCACCCGTCAGCGCGGTCGGAAGGATCACCGGCAACGGGGTCGCGAGTGCCACGATCGGCGCGGCGCCGAGCAGCACCTGCAGGCCGGGCGTCATCACGATGCCCCCTCCGACGCCGAAGAGGCCCGAGAGCACCCCCGACGCGAAGCCGATCGCGATGCCGAGCGCGATCTCGAGAGGGGTCATCGCGCCCCGTCCATCATCTGAGCAGCTCAGCCGCGCGACCGAGCACCTCACGTTCCCCTCGGTATGCGGCGCGCTTCAACGCACGATCCAAGGGGAACCAGCGAACCTCCTCCATCTCGTCGTCGCGGTCCGCGGGATCGCCTCCCGTGCACCGCATCAGGAAGAAGTGCACGGTCTTGCGGATGCGGGCCTCCTCCCAGACGTAGAAGTACCTTGTGTCGCCGAGCGAGGCCTCGATCTCGGCGGTGTATCCCGTCTCTTCGAGGACCTCGCGGACCGCGGCGTCTTCGTGGGACTCGCCCGGCTCGATGCCACCTTTCGCCAGTCCCCATGCGAGATCTCCCCGGCGGGTCCGACGCGAAGCGAGCACCACTTCGATGTCGTCCCCCTCGCGACGGTAGACGACCCCCCCGGCCGAGACCTCGCGTTGGACCGGTGTCGTCGAGCGGCGCGATCGCGAAGCTGCCTTCCCCTTCGACGATGTGCGTTTCGACCGCTCTCCGGCCGGCTGCTGCGACCCCGCCGCTGGATTGCGTCGTCGCCGCCGTCGGCGCTTCTTGGGCGGCGGTTGCCCCTCGGGGGCGGGCTCGTCGGTCACGCGAGAATCCTAGTCGCAGGGCTCAGGTGCGCCCGGGTGAGGGCCGATGGAACCACGTGACCTGCGACGGTCGTGGGTCGAACGGAGGCGTCAGGTCCCCGATGGATGTCAACGAGCTGCTGCGCCACACCGTGGAACGAGGTGCCAGCGACCTGCATCTGAAGGTCGGCAACGTGCCGTTCGTGCGCGTCGACGGTCAGCTGATCCCCTGCGAGTTCGACGTGCTGACCGCTAACGACTCGGAGGCCGCCGCAGCGTCGCTGATGTCCGACCACAAGAAGCGCGAGTTCACCGAGACGAGCGAGGCCGACCTCGGATACACGTTGCCGGGCGTCGGGCGCTTCCGGGTGAACGTGTTCCGCCAGCGCGGCGTCGTGGGCCTCGCGATCAGACGGGTGCGGAGCGAGGTGCCGACCTTCGAGGAGCTGCGGCTGCCTCGCGTCATGTCCAGCCTGGCGGATTCGCCGCGCGGCCTCGTGCTCGTCACCGGCCCGACCGGCACCGGCAAGACCACGACCATCGCGTCGATGATCGGTCACATCAATCGCACCCGCCGATCCCACATCGTCACGATCGAGGATCCGATCGAGGTGATGCACGACGACATGCTCTCGATCGTGCAGCAGCGCGAGATCGGCATCGACACGGACTCGTACGCCAACGCGTTGCGTCACGTGATCCGCCAGGACCCTGACGTGATCTTCGTGGGTGAGATCCGCGACGGCGACTCGGCGATGTCGGCGATCCAGGCTGCCGAGACCGGTCATCTCGTGATCTCGACCCTGCACACGATCGACTGCATGGAAAAGATCAACCGCATCCTCGACCTGTTCCCGCCTCATCAGCAGAAGGAGGTCCGCACCTCGTTCGCGGGGTCGCTGCGCGGCATCGTGTCGCAGCGACTGGTGGCCAAGGCTGACGGGAAGGGCCGCGTCCCCGCCGTCGAGGTGTTGATCAACACCGGCCGCGTCTTCGATCGCATCGTGGATCCGGCCACCACCGATCAGATCGTCGACGTGATCGCCGAGGGCGACTTCTACGGCATGCAGACCTTCGACCAATCGCTCGTGCAGCTCACGAAGGAAGGCCTCGTGACCGAGGACGAGGCGCGGCGTGCCGCGTCGAACCCCCACGACTTCGACCTCATGATGCGCGGGGTGCTCGACCGCCTCTCGGTGGGCGACGGCGAGGGCCTGCCCTTCTG
>JBGGNG010000203.1:0-5559 GCA_041287635.1 Actinomycetota bacterium
TCGTCGTCGGTATCCCCATGTTGCTCCTGGTCATCGGGGCGGTGACGTGGTTCGTCATCGGACGGGCTCTGGCCCCCATGGAAGCGATCCGCAGCGAGGTGCCGACCATCTCCGGCGAGAATCTGAGTCGACGGGTTCCGGTGCCACCGGCCGACGACGAGATCGCACACCTCGCAGCGACGATGAACGTGATGCTCGACCGCCTGGAACAGGGACGGGACCGCCAGCGCCGGCTCGTCTCCGACGCCTCCCACGAGCTGCGCTCGCCGATCGCGGCGATCCGTCAGCACGCGGAGGTCGTCATCGCGCACCCCGCTCAGTCAGACGTCGAGGAACTTGCGGAAGTCGTGCTCGCGGAGGACCTTCGACTCCAGCGGCTGGTCGAGGATCTGCTGCTCCTAACCCGCATCGACGAGGGCACCTTGGCGCTGCGCCGCTCGGAGATCGACCTCGACGACATCGTGCTCGCAGAAGCCTCGCGACTCCGAGCTTCCGGCCTCGAACGCCGGATCGACAGCAGGGCCGTCTCGGCGGGCCGCGTCCGCGGCGACGCCGCGCACCTCGAACGCCTCGTTCGCAACCTCATCGACAACGCGATCCGTCACTCCGACACCACGGTGACCCTGGGGCTGCGAGCGACCGACGACGAGGTGATCCTAACGGTCGACGACGACGGCGCCGGCATCCCCCCGATCGATCGCAAGCGGGTCTTCGAGCGTTTCGAGCGGCTCGAGGAGGCACGGGACCGCGACTCGGGCGGGACGGGCCTGGGCCTCTCGATCGTCCAGGAGATCGCGCACGCCCACCACGCAGACGTGTCCGTCCTCGACGCGTCCGGCGGGGGCGCCCGGTTCGAGGTGCGCTTCCCTCGAGACGTCAGGGATAGCGGAGCTGGGTGAGGGCCGTGACGCGGCCGTCGGTGACCGTGACGCGGAACGGATCGTTCGTGATGCGCTGGGCGCGCCGGGAGTCGGTGCGCATCAGGCGCTGCAGCTCGCTCAGCGCGATCGTGTAGGTCACACTGCCGCCCCACCGTCGTACGGTGACCGTGGCGAACGTGTCGACAGGGAGCGTCCGCCAGATCGGGTCGTCGTTGCGGAAGTAGCGGGACCTGGTGTCGCCCGCCGCGATCACGCCGTCCTCGATCGCCGCCTGCGTCGCGGCGGCTCCGGTGAACCACCGGCCGAGGTCGATCGTGACTCGGGCCGGCGACTGGTCGGCCCCGACCGCGATCAGCCGGCCCACGTGGGGGCCGTCGCTCACGGTCGGACCCATGTACGAGCGGAAGCGAGCCTGTTCCTCGTCGAGGGCGTCACGAGCCTGTCGCAGGTTCTCCCTCGCCTCCTGCTTGCTCGCCGAGGCGATGTCCCTGCCCTGGCGAGCCCGCTGCAGGTCGCCCTCGAGCACGCCGACGCGCGTCTCGAGTTCCGCGACGCGCTCGCGGGACGCTGTGGCCGCCTCGATCAAAGCCTGCTGGTCATCGAGGGCGGCCGCGAGCTGCGCATCGAGGTCGTCGGCGCGGTCGCGCTGGTCCACCGCGTAGAGCGCGAGCGCGATGATGAGGATCAGCGCGAGCGCACCGGCCACGATCGCCGCTGCCACACCCCACCGACGAGGCTCCTTGGCCTCGGGGATGACGATCAGGTCTTGTTCGCGTCGGGGCGGCTTCGGAGCGCGAGGAGCCACGGGCACGTGGTCCTGCGGTCCTCTCGTGGGTGTTCGCACGGGGAAGCGCCCTCCCTTCCACCACGGACGCTAGACCGGCGTTGACCTGCAGGTCAATAGGCCGATGGCCCCGCGGGGAGCCATCACTCGAAGACCCACCAGTACCCGGCGGCGCCCTCCTCCCGCTCCCCGCCCGCTCCCTCGTAGAGCCGCTTGGCGGCGGCGTTCCCGGCGTCGGTGAACAGCCACATCTTCTCGTGGCCCTTGGCGCGAGCGAACGCCACGAACGCGTCCAGGAGCTCGCGGCCGAGCCCGTGCTGGCGATAGGGCTCCGCGGCGCCCAGGTCGTAGAGCACGATCATCCAGAACCCGTCGGGCCGGAAGAGCTCGTAGCCGTAGGCGCAGCCCACGACCGTCTCCTCGTCGATCGCGACGAAGGCGTGGGAGTGCTGGTCGCGCAGGAACATCTCGGGCGCCGGCGACGACCGCCCCTTCAAGACCCGGACGCCGGCGTCGAGCAGCTCGACGTCGTCGGGATCGAGCTTGCGTATCTCCACGTCGGCAAGCGTAGCCCGAGGGACGACCGCCGCCGTAGAGTGGAGGTAGAGGTGGAGGTGGCTCGGATGCTCGGTCACGCCCCCGCGGGAACGCTGGGAAACGATCGACAGCTGGGGACGCGGGCGCTCCGCTGGTCATGGATCCTGCTCGTCGCTTCGTGGCCGTGGCACCTGGTGGGTGGGGCGATCGCGATCGGCATCACGTGGCTCGCGGGCGGCGACTTCACCGACAGCATCGGAGTGCCGCGAGGTCTCTACATCTTCCTCTACGCCTGGATGATGACGCCGCTGGTCGCCTCGGCCGTCGTCGGCATGATCGGATGGCTCCGTGGACACCGGCCGGCGGCGATCGTGCCCGCGGCGCTCAGCGCGTGCATCGCGGTGGTCGTCACGATCTTCGGCTCCGAGGAATTCTTCGGCTGAGCGTCGCTCGGGATCAGCAGCCCCCGGCGACTGCGGGCAGGATGCTCACCGTGTCACCGTCGGCGACCTCGGTCTCGAGCGATCCGAGGTAACGCACGTCCTCGTCGTTCACGTAGACGTTGATGAAGCGGTGCAGGCCGCCGTCGTCGGAGATCACGTTCTTCGTGATGCCCGGGTAATGGCCCTCGAGGTCGGTGAGCACGTCACGCAACGTCGCGCCGTCGGCACCGACCTTCGCCTCTCCCCCGGCGTGCTTGCGCAGGATCGTCGGAAGCTTCACGGTCACGGCCATCGTCGTTCGGTCTCCTGTCGTGGTGGGTCGTGGGTCGGTCGTCGATACCAGTGTCTCAGCGGGCGGGAACGCCGCAGAACGCCTCGTAGTCGATCAGCTCGGTGATCGTGGGCTCCTTGCCGCAGACGGGGCAGTCGGCGTCCCAGCGGATCTTCACTTCCTGGAAATCCATGTGCAGGGCGTCGTAGAGCAGCAGCCGGCCCTCGAGCGTCTGGCCTTCGCCGGTGATCAGCTTGATCGCTTCGGTCGCCTGGATCGCCCCGATCACCCCGGGAAGCACGCCGAATACGCCACCCTCGGCGCAGCTCGGAACCGTGCCCGGAGGCGGCGGTGACGGGAAGAGGCACCGGTAGCACGGGGTCTCCTTGCCGGGCATGAACACGGTGGCCTGGCCCTCGAACTGGTAGATCGAGCCGTACACGAGCGGCTTGCCCGTGAACTGGGTCGCGTCGTTCACGAGGTAGCGCACCGGGAAGTTGTCCGTCCCGTCGACGATGATGTCGTAGCCGTCGAACACGTCGTAGACGTTCGTCGAGAACAGCAGCGTGTCGTGTCCCTCGATCTCGATCGTCGGGTTGATCGAGCGCAGGTGCTCGATCGCGCTCTCGACCTTCGGGCGGCCGATGTCGTCGCTCGTGTGCAGGATCTGGCGCTGCAGGTTTGAGACATCGACCTCGTCGAAGTCGACCACGCCGAGCTTGCCGATGCCGGCGGCGGCGAGGTACATCGCGATCGGCGAGCCGAGGCCGCCGGCGCCGATCACGAGCACCGAGCTGTCGAGCAGCTTGCGCTGACCCTTCCCGCCGATGTTGGGCAGGATGATGTGACGCGCGTAGCGCTGCACCTGGTCCTCGTTGAACATCGGCTGCTGCGTCACGAGCCGGGGCCTCTCATCGAACGGTCAGCTCCTCTTCGGTGACCTCGCCGTCGGTGATGAAGAACGACCGGATCGCCGGTTCCTCGCGGTCGGTGAGCGAGACGAGGATGTAGCGCGCCTCGGGGTAGAACGCGAGTCTGATGTCGGTCTCGCTGGGGTAGGCCTCGGAATGCGTGTGCGAGTGGTAGATCGCCCACAGCTCCCAGCCTTCGTCGTCGATCTCCTCGAAGACACGGAGCTGCTCCTTGCCGTCGAGGCGGTAGGTCACGGGGCTGGCGTCGGCGTTCCTCATAGGGAAGACCTTCACGGGGACGCCGTCGGCGGCGGCGATCACGCCACAGCTCTCGTTCGGGAACTCGCGGAGGCCCTGCTCCACGATCTCCTTGGCGAAAACGCCGTCCAGCTCGCTCAACCTGTGCTCCCGTGGGATGCGACGTGCGCGGACGCGTTCGTCCGACGCTGTTGCAGGTGCAAATGCTACCAGTGGGGTCGGTTATTCCGAGAGCCGGTCTGCGACCCGGCCGGGTTCTCTGCGGCGCGACTTGGCAGGGACCTCCGTAGTGGGTCCTGCGACGGAGGACGGAGGTCCCTGCCAACTTCGTGAGGAGGATCCAAGACGCTGCTATCCGTGCGTGAGGGTGATGCGGCCCGATCGACCGGGTACGACCGATCCGACCACGACAGACATGACCCCCCGCGTTCGCATCGACTCAACCATCTCGTCCGGCCTGTCGGTCGCGACGAGCAGCCCACCGCTCGTCTGGGCGTCCGCGAGCAGGAGCTGCTCCGGCTCGTCGACGTCGCCCCAATCGACGTGGGGCGCGACGAAGGCGTGGTTACGCTGCGTGCCGCCCGGGACGACGCCGCTGCGCGCGAGGTCGAGCGCGCCGTCGATCAGCGGGACGGCGCTCGCGTCGATCTCGGCAGCGACCCCGCTCGCGAGCAGCATGCGATGGAGGTGGCCGAGGAGGCCGAATCCGGTGACGTCGGTGGCTGCGTCGGCGCCGACCTCGTTCACGGCCTCGCTCGCCGCTCGGTTCGGGGTCGTCATCAGCTCGACGGCGGTGGTGAGCATCTCGTCCGTCGCGACGCCGCGCTTGACCGCCGTGGAGACCATGCCGAGACCGAGCGGCTTCGTGAGTACCAGGGCATCGCCCGCCACCGCGGTCGAGTTCCGCAGCATGCGGCGCGGATCGACGAAGCCGAGCACGACCATGCCAAACTTCGGCTCGGGATCGGTGATCGAGTGCCCGCCGACCACGGGCACGCCGACGGCTCCCGCAGCGTCGGCGCCGCCCTGGAGGACACGGCCCAGCATCTCGGCCGGCAGGTCGTCGATGGGC
Organism: Actinomycetota bacterium; assembly: GCA_041287635.1. Lineage (GTDB taxonomy): Bacteria > Actinomycetota > UBA4738 > UBA4738 > HRBIN12 > JAOUEA01. The sequence continues at coordinate 5,158 of JBGGNG010000203.1, forward strand.
CAGCTCACGATGTTGAGCCCGAGGAACGGCGTGCCGCCCATCGCGTAGACGTCGCTCATCGCGTTCGTCGCGGCGATGCGCCCCCAGTCGTACGGGTCGTCGACGATCGGCGTGAAGAAGTCGAGCGTCGCGACGAGCGCCCGGTCGTCGTCGAGTGCGTAGACGGCCGCGTCGTCACCGGTGTCGGCGGCGACGAGCACCTCGGACGGAACTCCGGGGAGCGAGAGCGTTCCGAGCACCTCATTGAGCTGCTCGGGGCCGAGCTTGCACCCGCACCCCGCGCCGTGGCTGAAAGAGGTCAGCCGCCGCTCCGTCTGCATGCGATGCAGCTTACGAGGGGTGCGAGCGTCAGGTCGCCACCGACACCGCGAATGCTGTCACCCCATCGACGCCCGGACCCTC
>JBGGNG010000204.1:0-60228 GCA_041287635.1 Actinomycetota bacterium
GTGTCTGGGGCAGGTTGCCCACGTGTTACGCACCCGTTCGCCACTGATCCCCGGGCCGAAGCCCGGTTCACCGTTCGACTTGCATGTGTTAAGCACGCCGCCAGCGTTCGTCCTGAGCCAGGATCAAACTCTCCGTAGAGATAGTGGATCCTCGAGCTCGAGAGCTCGAGGGTTGCTATCTGGTGTTGGAGTTCGGCCGGTCTGAGCAGGCACTGCCCATGTGACCGGCCTTTCGTGATCTGGCTCCGCCCGGTCGAGACCGGACGGATCCAGTACAGCCGTCAGGAAGTGGATGAGCACGGCGAACCGCGCCATCCGCCTGACGGGTAAAGGCACTGGCTTTTGTCACACTGTTCAGTTCTCAAGGTGCGAGAGATGGCGTGTCGCTTCCTCGAGCGTAGCAGAACCACGCAGAGGGGCTTGGCGCCGACCGCTTACTGTAGCAGGCAGGTCTGCACCGTCAACTCCGGCGTCAGGCGAGCCGCACGAACCGTCGCCTTCCCACCGCCAACACCTTGCCGCGCAACGCCTCCGGCTCGAACTCGGCATCGGGGTCGTCGATGGGCTCACCGTCGAGCCGGACCCCGCCACCCTGAACCGCCCGACGCGCTTCGCCGTTGGAACCCGCAAGCCCCGCCGCGACCAGCAGGCGCGGCAACCAGACGCGGCCATCCCTCAGGGCCGCATCGGGGATCGGCAACTCGGGAACGTCGTCGGGGACGACGTGCTGCTTGTGCACGAGGTCGAACCGTGCTTCGGCCTCGGCTCCGGCGCCTCGGCCGTGGTACAGATCCACGATCGAGCGGGCCATCCGTCGCTTCTGCTCGTTCGGGTGCATCGAGCCTTCGGCGAGCCCTCGCTCGACCTCGTCGGCCTCTCGCGGGTCGATCGGCGCGCACAGGCGCAGGTACTTCACGATCAGCTCGTCGGGGATCGACATCAACTTGCCGAACTGCTCATCGGGGGGCTCGGTGATGCCGACCCAGTTGTCCATCGACTTCGACATCTTGCGGACACCGTCGAGCCCTTCGAGCAGCGGCACGGTCAGCACCACTTGGGCCGGTTGCCCGTACGCGCGCTGCACCTCCCGCCCCATCAGCAGGTTGAACGTCTGATCGGTGCCCCCCAGCTCGACGTCCGCCTCCACGGCTACCGAGTCGTAGCCCTGGAACAGCGGGTAGAGGAGCTCGACGACGCTGATCGGGTGACCCGCCTGGTATCGCCCGCGGAAGTCCTCACGCTCGAGCATCTGGGCGACCGTCGCCACCGACGCGAGCCGTAGCAGCTCGCCCATCGACATGCCGGCGCTCCACTCGGCGTTGCCTCGAACCTCCGCTCGGTCGACGTCGATCACCGAGCCCGCCTGCGCCAGATAGGTCTCGGCGTTCTCTGCCACCTCGCGTTCGGTGAGCATCGGTCGCGTGTCGGAGCGCCCCGAGGGATCGCCGATACGGGCGGTGAAGTCGCCGACGATCAGGATCGCGACGTGGCCGGCATCTTGGAACTGCCGCAGCTTGCGCAGCACGACCGTGTGACCGAGCGTGAGATCGGGCCGGCTCGGGTCGACCCCGAGCTTCACGCGGAGCGGCCGGCCGAGCGACAGCTTCTCCTCGAGACCGCCCTCCGGTACGAGGTCGACGGCGCCGGTGCGCAGAACCTCCAGATCGTCTGCCTCGTGGCGCGTCATCCGCGCGGATGCTACCAGTGGCGATGCCTCCGGCCTCCACGGCTGCCCCCCATCCCCGGTTTACACTCGCCCGGCGATGCGCCACCGCCGAGGCTTCCCCCTGTTCGGCTCGATGATGCTGCTCGCCGTTGCGACGACGGCCTGCGACTTGCCGAGCATCGACGAGTACGACCCGCTGCCCCTCGCGCAGACCTCGTTCCTGTACGCCGCCGACGGCTCGTTGATCACCGAGCTCCACGCGGCCGAGAATCGGGTCGTCCTGCGCGAGCGTGAGATGGCCCCCTCTGTCCGGGACGCGGCGGTCGCGATCGAGGACCGCCGCTTCTTCTCCCACCACGGGGTCGACGTGCGGGCGATCGCCCGAGCGGCGGTGGTCAACGCGAACGAGGGTGAGGTCACCGAGGGCGGCTCCACGATCACCCAACAGCTCGTGAAGAACCTCTACGTCGGCAGCGCCGACACCTTGCGGCGCAAGCTCGACGAGGCCTCGCTCGCCTGGCAGCTCGAAGATCGCCTGTCGAAGGACCAGATCCTCACCAAGTACCTGAACACGGTCTACCTCGGCGAGGGTGCCTACGGCGTGCAGTCGGCGGCGCAGACCTACTTCTCGATCGACGCACGCGACCTGAGCCTCGGGCAGTCGGCGCTCCTCGCCGGCCTGATCGCCGCGCCCAACCATTTCGATCCGTTCGCGCACCCCGAGAGCGCGTACGGCCGGCGCAACGTCGTGCTGCGCCTGATGCTCGACCAAGCGATGATCGGGGCGGCAGAGTACCGCGCGGCGGTCCGTGAGCCGATCGTGCTGCGCAGGGGCGAGCCGACCGATCGATACCGATTCCCCTACTTCGTCGACTACTTCAAGCAGTGGTTCCTGGCGAACCCGGCGTTCGGCCCGACCCGGCAGGACCGGTACAAGCTCCTCTTCACCGGGGGCCTGAGCATCACCACGACGCTCGATCCTCGGACACAGGCTCTGGCCGAGGACTCGGTTCGCTCGGTCCTCGAGAGCCCGGGCGACCCCGACGGCGCGATGACGGTCATCGACCCTCGGACCGGAGCGGTGCGGGCGATGGTGGGGGGCAAGGACGCCGACTACTGGAAGGACGCGGACGCGGGACGTGTGAACCTCGCGACCGGTGAGGGCGGTCTCGGGCGCCAGACGGGCTCAGCCTTCAAGGCCTACGCCCTCGTCACCGCCCTCGAGAACGGCATCAGTCCTTCGACCGTCTTCCCCGCCCCTGCGTCGATCGACATCCCGCTCGAGGGGGGAACCGTCTGGCACGTCACGAACGCGGAGGGCAGCGGCTACGGATCGATGAGCCTGGCCAGCGCCACGGTGAACTCGGTGAACACGGTCTACGCGCAGCTGATCCAGCAGCTCGGGCCGGACAAGGTGGTCGAGACGGCTGAGCGGATGGGGATGCGGTGCTGCCTGCGAGTGAGCGAGCCACGAGAGCCGCTCTCGCCGTACCTGTCGGCGGTGCTCGGCACGAACGAGGCGAACACGCTCGAGATGGCGAGCGCATACGGCACGCTCGCCACCGGCGGAGCACATGTCGATCCGGTGCCGGTGGTCAGCGTCACCGACGCACAGGGCGCGACCCTCTGGCAGGCGCACCCCAGCCCAAAGCAGGTGCTCGAACCACAGGTCGCGGCGGCGGCCACCGACATCCTGCAGGACGCGGTGAGCTACGGCACGGGCCGCTCCGCGATCATCGGGCGCCCCCAGCTGGGCAAGACCGGCACCGCCGACACCCACACGAACGCGTGGTTCGTCGGTGCGATCCCTCAGCTCACCGCCGCCGTCTGGGTCGGGTTCCACGAGGGGTTGATCCCGATGGAGCCTCCCCGCACGCGCATCACCGTCTTCGGGGGAACCTGGCCAGCCCAGATCTGGCGGCTGTTCATGCTCCGCTCCGCGGCCGATCTCCCCGAACGGGAGTTCCCGATCCCTGAGGTCGGCTACCTCTCGGTCTCCGTCGACGTATCCCAGTCGCCCTACTGCCTGCCGAACGCCTACACGCTGCCCCAGAACATCGACACGCTGCAGTTCATCGAGGGCAGCGAGCCGACCGAGGTGTGCACATCACCCACGAAGGTCCAGTCCGTGCCCGTCCCGTCGGTGATCGGCCTCGATCAGGCGTCGGCTGCGCTCGCCTTGGAGGACGCGGGGTTCTACGTCGAGGTTCGGGTCGAGCCCTCGACCCAGCCCGCCGGCACCGTGATCTACCAGTCTCCCTCGGCCGGGACCTCGGCCACCCAGACCAGCACCGTCACGATCACGGTGTCAGAGCTCGCCGAGCGTTCGTCGGAGGCCCCGGCCGACCGCGACTGACGAACGGATCGCCGGCCACGAAGAACCGCCACTGCCGTTCGAGACCGACGCTCACCCCCACCCGCGATGACGTCGCGACGAGACCGGGGACCGGCACCCCGCGCTCGATCCACACCTCGGTCCCGGTCACCAGATCGACGCCGTCGTGGGAGCGGTCCACCGACAACGCCTGCGCGAGCTTCCCCGGGCCAGAGCACAGGTCCAACGGACGATCTCGGCCCCGGGCCCGTGCCATGGCCTCGAGACCCGCCACCGGTTCGACCGCCCGCAGGAGCACCGCGCTTGCTTCCCCCGGCCCTCTGGTCACCGCGTTCATCATCCAGTGGTTGCCGTAGGTGAAGTACACGTAGAGGCGCCCCGCAGGGCCGAACATCGCGCGGTTTCGCGCGGTCGTGCCTCGGAAGCCGTGGCTCGCCGGATCGCCGGGCTCATACGCCTCCGCCTCCACGATGCGTCCTGCGAGACGTTCGCCGTCGGGCAGCTGCCGGACCAGCGTGCGACCCAGCAGGTCGGGGGCGACCTCCACCGCCGGTCGCTCGTAGAACGCCCGCGGCAGGCGGCGACGGCTCAGGAGCCGTCCTTGTGCAGGAATCGCTCGAGCGTGGTGATCGGCCAGGCGTTGATCACATCGGCCTTCGTGAGCCACCCACGCTGCGCGGTCGCGACGCCGAAGCGCATCACGTCGAGGTGGCCCACCGCGTGCGCGTCGGTGTCGATCGAGAATCGCACACCGTGACGGCGCGCCCACAGCACGTGCTCGTCGCGGAGATCGAGCCGGTCGGGGTAGGCGTTGATCTCCAAAGCCGTCCCGGTGCGGCCGGCCGCCTCGAACACCGCCTCGAGATCGATATCGACGGGATCGCGCCGTCCGATCTTACGTGTGGTCAGGTGGCCGATGATGTTGACCCTCGGATGCTCGATCGCCCGGATCACGCGGCTGGTCATCTGATCCTTCGATTGGCCGAAGTGCGAGTGGACCGACGCGACCGTGAGATCGAACCCGTCGAGGAACTCCTCGGCCCAGTCCACCCCACCGTCGGGATCGATGTTGAGCTCGGTGCCGTGCAGCAGCCGCATCGACGGATACCGGTCCTGCAGCGCGCGGAGCCGACGGCGCTGATCCAGCATCTTCTCGTCGGTCATGCGTTGCATGTACAGGTTCGGCGCATGGTCGGTCACCGCGTAGTAGGCGTAGCGGTGCTCAGCGGCCGCCTCCAGCATGCGTTCCAGCGGTGCGAGGCCGTCCGTCAGGTTCGTATGCGTGTGCAGGTCGCCCCGGATCTGACGCAGGGTGATCAGATCGGGCAGCTCTCCCGCGAGCGCGGCCTCGAGTTCGCCGCGGTCCTCCCGCAGGGTGGGTTCGATGTACGGCAGGCCGAGACGCTCGTAGACGATCTCTTCGCTCTCGGCCGCGAGGAGCTTCCCCGTCTTGGCGCGGAACAAGCCGTACTCGTTTAACTTCAGCCCCTTGCGGACGGCCATCTCCCGGATCCGGATGTTGTGCGCCTTCGAGCCGGTGAAGTAGATCATCGCGGCGCCCCAGGCCTCACGGGCGATCACCCGAAGATCGACCTGGAGCCCACCAGTCGTCACGATCGACGACTTCGTCTCGCCATGGGCGAGCACCCTGGCGACCATGCCGAAGCCGACGAACGCATCCATCACGGCGGCCGGTCGATCGCTCGCGACGAGCAGGTCGACGTCGCCGATCGTTTCGGCCATGCGTCGCAACGATCCCGCGTAGGCGGCCCGCCGCACGCCAGGGATCGATCGGAGGCGGGCGAGCAGATCCTCGGCGACCTCGAGGGCCTCATTGACCTGGACCCGCCCTCTGCTGGCCCGCAGTCGACCGACACCTTCGAGTACGTTGCGCTCCGTCGTGCGAGAGAAGCCCTTCAGCGAGGCCAGCTCGCCGCGCTCTGCGGCGGCCGCGAGTTCGTCGACCGACGCGATGCCCAGCTCCCGATAGGCCGCCATCGCCTTCTTCGGACCGAAGCCGGGGATCGACGTCATCTCTCGCACGCCGCCGGGCACCTGGGCTCGCAGGTCGTCGAGCTCCTCGAAGCTCCCAGTGCGCAGGTACTCGGTGACCTTCGCGGCGATCGACTTCCCGACCCCGGGGATCGCCAGCACGCCGCGTTCATCGAGCTCAGCGACGTCGTCCGGATACCCCCCGACTGCCCGAGCCGCCTTCTCGTAGGCGCGCGGCTTGAAGGGGTCGTCGCTCACGATCGACAGCAGGTCCGCGTACTCCTGGAGCGCTTGCTCGACCCGATCGTTGGCTCGAGGCACCTCGACGCCTCAGGCGGCGCCGAAGAGGCGGAGCAGCAGCGCCTTCTGGGTGTGGAGGCGGTTCTCGGCCTGGTCCCAGACGGCCGAGCGCGGACCGTCGATCACCTCTGCGGCGATCTCCTGGCCCCGGTGCGCAGGCAAGCAGTGGAGCACCACCACGTGCTCGGCAGCGGCCTCGACCAGGTCCTGGGTCACCTGGTAGGGCGTGAACACCAGCATCCGCTCGTCGGCCTCGGCTTCCTGTCCCATGCTGGCCCAGACGTCGGTGTACAGCACGTCGGCTCCACGGGCAGCCCCGAGCGGGTCGTTCGTCACCTCGGCCCCGCCGCCGGTCTCCTCCGCGATCTCGGAGGCACGTTGCACGACCTGGGGGATCGGCTCGAACCCGGCGGGGGTCGCGACCCGCACCGTCATGCCCGCCTTGGCGCCGCCGAGCAGCAAGGAATGCGCGACGTTGTTCCCGTCGCCGAGGAAGGTGAGGGTGCGGGCGCCCAATGACCCGAGGCGTTCACGCATCGTGAGCAGGTCGGCGAGTGCCTGACACGGGTGTTCGAAGTCCGAGAGGGAGTTCACCACCGGCACGTCGGCGGCGCCAGCCATCACTTCGAGACGCTCCTGCTCGAACGTGCGCAGCACGATCGCGTCGAGGTACCTCGACAGCACCCGCCCCGTGTCCTCGATCGTCTCGCCGCGGCCGAGCTGCAGCTCACTCGACGACAGCACGACCGGGTGGGCTCCGAGTTGCGCGACCCCGACCTCGAACGAGACCCGGGTGCGGGTGCTCGGCTTCTCGAACACCAGGCCGATCGATCGCCCGGCCAGCCGCCCCTCGTACGCCTCGGGACGAGCCTTCACGTCGGCGGCCAGGTCGAGCAAGTCCTCGAGCTCCTTGGGGCTCAGATCGTCGACGGAGAGGTAGTCGTGCTCCACGGCGCGGAGTCTATCGGCATCCACCGAAGCGGTGCCAGGGGACGGCCGTTCGGCTCCGACGGAGCGGCGGGCGACGGCGCGGCGAGTGATCAGCCCGATCGCAGTTCGGCGCCGAAGTCCCGTCGAAGCCGGTCGACGATCGCGGCGACGACGGGTTCCCCATCCTCGCTCGTGAGGGTGCGGTCGCGGGCTCGCAGCTCGAGCGCGAAGGCGAGGCTCTTGGTCCCCGGCTCGAGCGGTGGCCCCCGGAACACATCGAACAACGTGCACCTGCCCAGGAGCTCGCCCGCCACCTCCTCGATCGCCGTCTGGAGTTCGCCGGCGACAGCGTCCTCGGCGACGATGAACGCCAGGTCGCGGCGGACGGGCGGGTACCGCGGCACGTCGTGGGCCACCACCGAGTCCGTCGCGACCGCCAGCAGGTCATCGAGCACCAGTTCACACACCGCCAGACGCCCCACGATCTCGTAGCCGCGAGCGACCCGCGGATGCACCTCCCCCACCGCCCCGACGCTCGCGTCGCCGACGAGCACCCGCGCGGAACGGCCGGGATGGAACGGGTGGCCGGGAGCGTCGCCCAGGCGCCACCCGCGCACCCCGAGCTCCGTCATCAGGGCGCCGAGCACCCCCGTCGCGTCGAGCGCGTCGTAGGGCCGTGGCTCGGCGGACCAATGCTCGTCAGCGGGGCCGGACAAGGCGAACGCCACATGTTGACGCTCCGTGACGTCCTCGCCCTCGAGGCGGAAGACGGTGCCCGCCTCGAAGATCGAGACGTCGGCGACGCCCCACGCCTGATTGCGGGCCGTCGCGTTCACGAGCCCCGGCAGGAGCCGCGTGCGGAGGAAGCCTTCGTCGGCTTGGAGCGGGTTCGCGACGGGCACCGGTTCGACATCGCCGCTCATCGCGAGATCCTCGGCCGACGCGAACGTCATGAGTTGTACCTCTCGGAGCCCGCATCGGACGAGGCCGTCGACCGCCCGCATCCGGAACCGGTAGGACTCGGGAACCCCTCCGGCCTGACCGGTCGGCGGTACGCGCATGCCGATCCGCTCGTACCCGAGCACCCGCGCGACCTCCTCGATCAGGTCGACCTCCCGCTCGATGTCCACGCGATGCCCTGGCACCTCGACCTCGAGAGCCACCGCATCCCCGTCGATCGGAGCGCGATGCGCCATGCGGAGACGGTCGAAGACGCCTTCGACATCGGCTCGGCTCACGTCGTAGGCGAGCAGCGCCGTTGCGCGCGTGGGGCGGATCGACACCCACCTTCGTGGCGGTGTGCCTCCGTCCTCGGCGATGCCGCTCGAGACCACGCCACCCGCCCACGCCGCCATCAGCTGCGCCCCCCTGGCCGCCCCCGCCTCGAGGGCCTCGGGATCGCTCCCCCGCTCGAATCGATGTGACGCCTCGGTGTGCAGGTCGAGTCGGCGCGCCGTGCGCAGGATGCCCGTGCGGGTGAACGACGCCGACTCGAGCAGGACGTCGACGGTGTCATCGGCGACCTCCGAGGTCGCGCCTCCCATCACCCCCGCGATCGCCACCGGCCGTTCGACGTCACAGATCAGGAGATCGCCCTCACCCATCGTCCGATCGACGCCGTCGAGCGTACGCAGGGACTCGCCGTCGGCCGCGCGCCGTACCACGATGCCGGGTCCCTCGAGCCTGTGCAGGTCGAAGGCGTGCAGCGGCTGTCCGATCTCCAGCATCGCGTAGTTCGTGGCGTCGACGACCGCAGAGATCGGCCTCATGCCACACGCGCTCAGGCGAGCCTGGGCGCGGATCGGCGTCGTTCCCCCGGTGATGCCTCGGATCACCCGGGCCACGTATCGGGGACATCCGTCGAGCGCGTCGATGCGGATCGTCGCGACGTCCCCCGCCCGCTCCTGCGACTCCTCGAGCGGCGGTAGGGGATCGACGAGGGGCGTGCCCGTGAGGGCCGAGACCTCGCGCGCCACCCCGATCACGCTGAGGAAGTCCGGTCGGTTCGGTTCCACCTCGATATCGAGGACCTCGTCGTCGAGACCGAGCGCGGTGACGAGGTCCTCCCCCGGTGAGACGGCCTCCGTGTTCAGCACCAGGATGCCGGTGTGGACATCGGCGATCGCCAACTCTCGCGACGAACACAGCATGCCGTTCGAAACGACCCCCCCCATGTCCCGGGGGGCGAGCGGGTCGGGGAGCACGGGCACGCGCGCACCGGGACGCGCCCAGGGCACCAGATCGCCCGCCTCAAAGTTGCGGATGCCGGCGCACACGACATGCTCCCCCGTGCCGTCGTCGACGGTGGCGACCGTGAGCTTCTGCGAGTTCGGGTGGTCGTCCACCTTCACGACGCGGGCGACGACCACCCCCTGGACACCGCTCCACGGGCGAAGCACCTCCTCGACCTTCACGCCGTGCAGGGTCAACCGCTCCGCAAGGGCTTCCGCCGTGTGCTCGGTCGGGCAGAACTCCCGCAGCCACGACCAGACGATCCTCATACGACCCCCTGGAACTGTTCCAACAGGCGCACGTCGCCGTCGACGAGCATGCGGATGTCGGAGATCTCGTACCTGAGCAGGGCCACCCGCTCTATGCCGAGCCCGAACGCGAATCCCGTGTAACGCTCCGGGTCGTATCCGCAGTTCTCGAGGACCACCGGGTGCACCATCCCGGCGCCGAGCAGCTCGATCCATCCGGTGCCGCAGACGCGACAGCCGGCTCCATCGCAGCGGAAGCACGAGACCCCGACCTCGCACCCCGGTTCCACGAACGGGAAGAACGCGGGGCCTAGCCTGATACGGCGCCGCTCACCGAACATCGCCTTCACGAACACATCGAGGGTGCCTTTGAGGTCGGCGAAGGTGATGCCTTCGTCCACAGCCAATCCCTCGATCTGCTGGAAGACGGGCAGGTGGGTGGGGTCCGGAGTCTCGCGGCGGTAGACGCGACCGGGGGCCACCACGAAGACGGGCGGCGGCTGCGATTGCATCGTGCGGATCTGCACCGCCGACGTCTCGGTACGCAGCAGGAGCTCCGGCCTCCCCGGCACGTTCACGTAGAGGGAATCCTTCATCGTGCGGGCGGGGTGATCGGGAGGGATGTTCAGCGCCTGGAAGTTGTGCCAGTCGTCCTCGACCTCGGGCCCCTCGGCGACGCGGAAGCCGAGGCTCGTGAACACCTCGACGGCCTCGCGCTCGACGATCGTGAGGGGATGGAACGAACCCACCCGCGGCGATCGTCCGGGTAACGACATGTCCAGTCGGTCGGCTTCGAGGAGGGCGTCCTCGGCCAGGTGCTCGAGGAACTCAGCTCGGGCGGCGATCGCACCCCGCAGAGCCCCCCGAACCTCGTTCGCCTCCTGTCCGACACGCTTGCGGTCGTCGGGCGACAACGCGCCCAGCGACTTCTGGACCCCGCTGAACGGGGATCTTCGGCCCAGAACCTCGACCTGGGCCGCCTCGAGCTCTTCCAGCGTCGCAGCGGCCTCGAACAAGTCGAGACCGCGGCCGCGCTCGAGCTCGAGCGAACGAAGCATCTCCTCGGGGTCCATCAGAGGCCTGAGTCTACCGGCCGGTCGTGAGCCGACGGTGCGCGCGAGGAGTCACGCCGACGGCGCGTCGGGGCCTGCGGGCAGCTCGAGATGGAACATCAAACGGCCGCCCTCGACCGAACCCCAGCAGCGCCCTCCTTGAGCTTCGGCCACACCCCGCGCGACGAACAGCCCGATCTTGCTGCCGGCTCCCTCCCCCGGGCGTCGCGGCAGGAAGAGCGCGTCCGCCTCGTCGTCGGTGAGATCGGAAGCCGGCCTCGAGGCACGGAGCACCAAGGTCGTCCCCCGCATCTCCCCGTCGACGACGATGGGTCCCTCGCTCCCCCACCACACGAGCGATCCGAAGAACGCCTGGACCGTCGTCTTGAGCCGGGCGGGATCCGCGAAGACGACACCCACCCGGCCGACCCACTCGACCTCCGGGTGGTCGGGGTCCCTCCGCTGCGCCTGGGCGACGCTCATGACGAGGTCACCAAGGTCGACCTGCTCCCGGAAGACCTCGAGCGTGCCGCCGACCACCCGGGCGGCATCCACGAGCATCCTCAAGATGGTGTCCATGCGGTCGGCGTCATGCACGATGCCTTGCAGCATCAAGGCCCGCTGATCCTCGGTCATCGCGTCCCACCGGCGCTCGAGCGCGTACCCGAACCCCTTCATCGCCGTGAGCGGCGAGCGGATGTCGTGGGCGGCCGACGCCACGATGTTCTCGAGGGCCTCGCCCGCCCGCAGACGGCGTCGTTGCCACTCGAACAGACACACCGTGGCCGCTGCAGCGAGGTTCAGCGATTCCGCCCGGCCGGACTGGGGGACGCGGACCACGGCGTCGGCGACCGCCACGACGTCGCCGGGAAGGCCTTGCGCCTCGTTGCCGAACACGAAGATCACGGGGCCCGACACGTCGGTGTCATAGAGATCGGCCGCGCCCTCGGCGGCCATCGCGAGCACGCGGGCGTCGCCCTCCTTGGCCCGCTCGATCGTCTCGATCGTCGAGGCCCCACGGACGATCGGCAGATGGAACATCGATCCCGCCGAGGCACGGGCGGTCTTGGGGTTGTAGACGTCGACCGAGGTCTCGGAGAACACCACCCCGCCGGCGCCTGCCGCATCGGCGGATCGCAGCACGGTGCCCGCGTTGCCGGGGTCACGGATCTCGTGCAGCAGGGCGATGCACCCATCGCCCTCGGTGAAGACGGTGTCGAGGAGGCTCTCCAATCCGACATCGATGAAGCCCGCGACCCCGACGACCGCCTGTGGGGTGACGGTGGAGGTCAGGCGACGGACGACGTCGTCTGCGACGTGATGCGTCTCGACCCCGGCCTGTCGCGCTCGCACGGCGAGCGTGTCGAGATCATCGGTGGTGAACAGCATCTCGAGTCGCCCGGCGTCGAGAGCCTCGCCGACCACCTGGGCGCCCTCGAGGATGAAACGACGCGCCTCCTCTCGGAACGCGCGCTTGCGCAGGCGCGCGGCGTTCGCGATCTTGGGGTTCTTGGCGGACGTCAGCACCGGGTGCCTCCGCGCCGGTGCGACCTCAGGCCGCGGCGGAAGCGGCCTTCGCCTGCTCGACGAGCGCGGCGAACGCGGCGGGGTCATTCACGGCCATGTCGGCCAGGATCTTGCGGTCGAGCTCGACGCCCGCGAGCTTCAGGCCGTTGATGAATCGTGAGTACGACATGCCGTGCGGACGGACAGCCGCATTGATGCGGGCGATCCACAGCCTCCGGAACTGCGCCTTGCGGTCGCGGCGGTCGCGGTAGGCGTACATGCTCGAATGCATGACCTGCTCTTTGGCGGCGCGATACCGCTTGCGCCGGGTCCCCGTGTAGCCCTTGGCCTGCTCGAGCACCGCACGGCGCTTCTTCTTCGCATGGACCGATCGCTTCACTCGCGCCATCGTTCAGGCCTTCCCCAGCAGTCGCTTGATCTTCTTCTTCTCGGCCGTGACCGCGGACATGCCCTCGACACGGCGACGCTGCCCGCCGCTCTTCTTCGTGAGCATGTGGTTGCCGGTGGCCTTTCGGTGCAGCACCTTGCCCTTGCGCGTCACTCGGAAGCGCTTGGTGGTGGCGCTGTGACTCTTCATCTTCGGCATCGCGTCATCCTTCGTCGTTCGATGCGGGGGTCTCCGCGACCGATCCGCCCACGGGAGCCTCGGCCCCGGGCGCCTCCGGTTCCGCCTCCACGATCGGGCCCGGTTCCGTGGCGACCACGTCGACCGCTGGAGACTCGGCGATCGCTGCGGGTTCGAGGTCGGCGTGCTCGGCCTCTCGAGCCAGCTTCGCGGCCTCCTTGGCCTGCGCTTCGACGTACCGCTTGTTCGGGCCGATCACCATGATCATGTTGCGCCCCTCCTGCTTCGGGAAGGACTCCACGACGATCGCCTCACCGAGGTCCGCCACGAGGCGGTCGAGGATCTTGCGCCCCAGCTCCGTGTGCGCCATCTCGCGCCCGCGGAACATGATCGTGACCTTGACCTTGTTGCCACCCTTCAGGAACCGCACGACGTGCCCCTTCTTCGTGGCGTAGTCGTGCGGGTCGATCTTGGGGCGGAACTTGATCTCCTTCAGGCCGCTCCGCGACTGCTTCTTCCGAGCTTCCTTCTGACGGACGTCCCGCTCGTACTTGAACTTGCCGTAGTCCATGATGCGACACACGGGCGGGTTCGCCTGCGGTGCCACCTCGACGAGGTCGAGATCGAGCTCGCGGGCCTGGCGCAGCGCCTCGCGGGTGTCGATCACCCCGATCTGCTGGCCGTCGGCCCCCACCAGGCGCACCTGGGGAGAGCGGATCCGGTCGTTGATTCGCGGATCGGTGGAGACCCCGCATCACCTCCTATAGACGAACGAACACCGGGCAGGCCCGGTGCATGGCGAACACACGTGCGTGCACTTCTGGCCGGGAAGTATAGGGCTCGGAACCGGGGGATGTCGACGAACGACGACCGGGTCGCTCACCAATCCGGTTCGAGCGGGCGCCCGTACGCATCCTCGAGACGTTGCGTGTCGTCCTCCATCGTGTATCCGTAGGCGATCTCGAGGATGCGCCCCCTCGATGCCCCTTCGCAGCGGATGCGGTGGGTCTCCTCGGCCGGGATCATGAACTCCTCCCCCGACTGAGCCTCGACCACGCGATTGCCGATCTCGATCGTGAGCCCCGGGTCGAGCACCACCCACATCTCGTCGCGCATGCGGTGGAAGTGCACGCTCGTCTCTTGGCCCGGCTCGACCGTGATCACGCGAACCGACGACGGCTGGTTGAGCGCGTAGGTCGCCACCTTGCCCCACGGCTTGTCGACGATCATCTGAGCACCTCCAGGTCGGCGCCCGCCTGCTCCGCTCCGGGTTGACCACTCATGGCCGCGCACCCTCCTCGTCGGGGAGGCGATCCAGCAGCCACGCCATCTCGAGCGCCGCCTCGGCCGCCTCCCATCCCTTATTCCCGTGCGCCCCGCCCGCCCTGGATTCGGCTTGCCCGAGATCGTCGGTCGCCAGCACCTCGAAGATCACGGGCACGCCGGTCTCCACGCCGACCTGCGCGATGCCACGTGCGGCCTCGTTGGCCACGAGGTCGAAGTGCGTCGTCTCGCCACGGATCACCGCCCCGAGACAGATGACGGCATCGTAGCGACCGGACCTCGCCATCCGGGACGCCACCAGCGGGATCTCGAATGCACCCGGCACCCACGCGACGTCGACGTTCTCATCGGGCACGCCGTGCTTGGCGAGTCCGGCGATCGCGCCCTCGACGAGCTTGCCGGTCACGATCTCGTTGAACCGGGCCGCCACGACGGCGATCCGCCGGCCGGTCCCGTCGTGCACGCCGACGAACGTGGTCACGCGCGAGCCCCAGCCTCGGGTTCGGCCTCGGGGACGTCGAGCAGATGCCCCATCTTCTCCTGCTTCGTCCGCAGGTATCCGATGTTCTCCGGCGTCGGCTCGATCTGCAACGGCAACCGCTCCTCGATCGCGAGACCGTAGCCTTCGAGCCCTGCCCGCTTATCGGGGTTGTTCGTGAGGAGTCGCATCGTCGTGACGCCGAGGTCCACGAGGATCTGCGCCCCGATGCCGTACTCACGCTGATCGGCGGGGAAGCCGAGCTCGATGTTCGCCTCCACCGTGTCGCGGCCCTGGTCCTGCAACTGATAGGCGCGCAGTTTGTGCGTGAGCCCGATCGCTCGCCCCTCGTGCCCGCGGACGTACAGCACGACCCCACGGCCCTGTTCCGCGATCATCTCGAGCGCACGATCGAGTTGCGCACCGCAGTCACATCGCAAGGAGCCGAAGACGTCACCCGTGAGGCACTCCGAGTGCACGCGCGTGAGAACCCCTCGCCCGTCTCCGATGTCACCCATCACGAGGGCCACGTGAGTCCGCCCGTCGACCACGCTCTCGTACGCGTAGGACCGGAACTCCCCGTACGGCGTCGGGATCG
The DNA here is from genome assembly GCA_041287635.1 of Actinomycetota bacterium. Lineage (GTDB taxonomy): Bacteria > Actinomycetota > UBA4738 > UBA4738 > HRBIN12 > JAOUEA01. The sequence goes on from JBGGNG010000204.1 coordinate 15,208, forward strand.
TCGCCTCGGCCACCCGCTGCACGAGGACCTCCCGATGGCGCCGGTACTCGATCAGGTCCGCGATCGAGATCAGCGTCATGCCGTGCTCCTGCGCTACACGGATCAGCTCAGGCATGCGGGCCATCGTGCCGTCCTCGTTCATCACCTCGCAGATCACGCCGGCGGGAAACATGCCGGCCATCGTGGCTAGATCGACGGCCGCTTCGGTGTGTCCGGCGCGGCGCAGCACGCCGCCGTCCTTCGCCCTGAGCGGGAAGACGTGTCCGGGCTTCTGGAAGTCCCTCGGCACGACCTCGGGCTCGGTCACGGCCTTCGCCGTGATCGCACGGTCGTGGGCACTCGTGCCGGTCGTCGTGCCGTGGCGGAAGTCGATCGACACGGTGAACGCCGCCTCATGGCCGTCGGTGGTGTCGGTGACCATCTGCGGGATGCCGAGTTCGTCCAGCCGCCACGCAGCGCACGGCAGGCACACGATGCCGCGCCCGTGGGTGACCATGAAGTTTACGTCCTCGGGGGAACACGCCTCGGCGGCCATGATGAAGTCGCCCTCGTTCTCACGGTCGGCGTCGTCGACGACCAGCACCATGCGTCCCCGGCGTATCTCCTCGACCGCCTCCGGGATCGTCGAGAAGATGGTGCGATCGAGCCCGTCTCGGTTCCCGCTGTCATCCATCGTGTGCTCCTCCATCGTGCTCGGTGGCCCCCGTGAGCCCGGCCTCGGGCGCCAGGAGTCGTTCGACGTACTTGGCGATCATGTCGACTTCGAGGTTGACCGGGTCGCCCGGCACGACCGTGCCGAGCGTCGTCACGGCCAGGGTGTGCGGGATCAGGGCGATCGTGATCCCGTCGGCGTCGAGCTCCGCCACGGTCAGGCTCACGCCGTCCACCGTGATCGAGCCCTTCTCGACCGTGTAGCGGCGGAGCTTCGGCGGCACCGTGATGCGCAGGCGCGACCCGCCGGCGTCGTCGGGAGTGACGCCGACCACCTCACCCACGCCGTCGACATGCCCCTGCACGAGGTGTCCACCGAGCCGAGCCGCCAAGGTCACGGGCCGCTCCAGGTTGACCGGCGCGCCGACATCGAGCCGGCGCAGGCTAGTGCGGGCGATCGTCTCCTCGGAGAGGTCGAAGCCGAGGCGGTCGGCCGTGCGCGCCACCACCGTGAGACAGACGCCGTTCACCGCGACGGATGCGCCGATGTCACTGTCGTCGGGGACGACCGTGCAGGCCACCTCGAGGCGGGAACCATCGACCCCCCGCACGGACCCGAGCTCCTCAACGATTCCCGTGAACATCGGCCACCACCTTGAGGTCGTCGCCCACCCGGTCCAGGCGCAGAGGTCCGAGGCGCATCGCCGCATCGATCGGGGAGAACCCTGCACCCGAGATCACCGTGGGTGAGTCCGCTCCACCGACCAGCAGCGGCGCGATGTAGAGGACGATCCGGTCCACCACGTCGTCGCGCACGGCGCTCCACGCCAGGGTTCCACCACCCTCGAAGAGGGCCCCCTGCACATCGCGCTTGCCGAGCTCGGCGATGAGTGCCGGCAGCGAGACCGCCCCGGCCGCGTCGCGATCCAGCACCACGATGTCGGCCCCGGCGTCGCCGTACTCGCGGATCCGCACGTCCGACGTGCGGTCGGTGGTGGCCACGAGTGTCGGCGCGGCATCATCGAACACTCTCAGCGTGGGCGGCACGCGCCCTGACGAATCGACCACCACCCGTAACGGAGGGGTGGCCGTGCCTGCGAACGGCCCTCGAACCGTGAGGGCTGGGTCGTCGGCGATCGCGGTGCCGGCGCCGACCACGACGGCGTCGGACCAGGCACGCAGGCGATGCGCATCGGCTCGGGCGGCGTCGCCGGTGATCCATCGTGACGAGCCGTCGGCCGCGGCCGTCTTCCCGTCCAGGCTCGATGCCATCTTCAGCACCGAGAACGGTCGTCCGGTGACGACGTGATGGTCGAACGCGACGTTCAGCGCGCGCGCCTCATCCTGTAGCCGCCCGACGTCGACGTGGATCCCGGCCGCACGCAGCTCGGCCACGCCCGGGGCATCGGCACCGAGGTTCGGATCGGTTGCCGCCACGACCACGCTCGCAACGCCGGCCTCGATCAGGGCACGCGTGCAGGGCGGGGTGCGGCCGAAGCGGTTGCACGGCTCGAGCGTGCAGACGACGGTCGCGCTCTTCGCGAGGTCGCCTGCGGCCCGGAGCGCCGCGACCTCGGCGTGGTCGGTCCCTGGACCCTCGTGCCATCCCTCGCCGACGACCTCGCCGTCGCGCACCACGACCGCGCCCACGAGGGGGTTGGGGGAGACGCGGCCCCAGCCTCGTTCCGCGAGCGCAAGGGCTCGCCGCATATGCGCCTCGGCGATCGCAGCCATCGTGCCTCCTCCGCCCGGAGCGGGTTGGGCACGGCAGGCGCACGGCGGGTGCCGGCCGCGCGGAGCGCGCGACCGAGCCGTGTGCCCGTCTCCTCCCATCCCGACTGTCACGGTCGGTTCCGGAATCGCACCGGATCCACCCACGACTGGCGGCCGTGGGGTCGCGGACTCTCACCGCCGGTGGGGAGTTGCACCCCGCCCCGGAAACGAGCTTTCTGGAGCCGAGTATACGCACCCCGACGTGCGGACGGGAAGCGCGGCCGGATGCAGCGGCCGGTCAGGCCGAGCGTCGATCAATCGCGTACGACGACCCCGCGTCGCGCTTGGCGAACTGCTTCATCTCCGTCGCGACCGCCACCGCCTCGCCGTAGTGGGCGAACGGATGCCGCGCGCTCGACGCGATACCGATCGAGATGCCCACGAGCGGGATGTCCTGCATCACGCCCTTGCGATCCTCGATCCGCACGAAGCCGCGGTCGAGGTCCTCGGGCTCGTAGAACTCCGTCTTGGCGGCATCGAAGCCGTCGCACACGCTCTTCGCGACTCCCTCGGCCACATCGGGGCGCACGACGACCACGAAGTCGTCGCCGCCCACGTGCCCGACGAATCCGTGCGAGCCGTCGTGGCCCGCGACCGCGTCCTGGATGATGCGAGCCGTCGACTGGATCAACCGATCCCCGCGCACGAAGCCCTTCTGGTCGTTGTACGCCTTGAAGTTGTCGAGATCGCAGTAGAGGACGGCGAACGACTGCCCCTCGCGGACCTGCCGCTCGATCTCCTCCTGGATGCGGATGTTGCCGGGAAGGCCGGTCAATGGGGAGAGGTTGCGCATCTCCTTGGCCCGGCGGAGCGTTCCCTTCACGCGCGCCAGCAGCTCGATCGGATCGAAGGGCTTGATGATGTAGTCGTCGGCGCCGGACTGCAGGCCGGTGACCTTGTCGGCCGACAGGGCCTTCGCCGTGAGCATGATGATGCTCGTGTTCGCGGTCTGGGGATTCTTCCGCAGACGTTGGGCGACCTCGAAGCCGTCGAGCCGCGGCATCATCACGTCGAGCAGGACGAGGTCGGGTCGCAGGAGTGCCGCCCGTTCGAGCGCGACCTCACCGTCACCGGCGACCGCCACCTCGTAGCCGGCGGAGCGCAGGTTCACCTCGACGAAGCGGGCGATGTCGGGATCGTCGTCGACGACGAGGATCGTCTCGGCCATCAGGCGGCCTCGCCGTTGGCGATCGCGCGGAGCACGCGCGCGTTCTCGGCCGGATCCGCCGCCTGGAAGATGCCGCTCGCACTGATGAGCACGGTCGCCCCGGCGTCGACAGCCCGGCGCGCATTGTCGACCTTGACGCCGCCGTCGATCTCGACGTCGATGGCGAGCCCTCGGCGATCGATCTCTGCTCGTACCGCCTCGATGCGAGGGTAGACGGCCGGGTCGAGGGTCTGCCCGCTCCATCCCGGCTCGATGCTCATCAGCATCACGTCGTCGACCTGGTCCAGGTACGGGAAGACGTCGTCGACCGGGGTCTTCAGGTTGATCGTGACGCCGGCGCCGAGGCCCGCGCTGCGCGCCTTGTCGATCGCGATGACGGGGTCGGCGACCGCCTCGTGATGGAACGACACGACGTCGAGTCCCGCCTTGGCGAGCTCCTCGAAGAACGACTCGGGGGCCTCGACCATGAGGTGGCCGTGCAGGGTACGGTCGGTGTGGGGCCGCAGGGAAGCGACCACCACCGTGCCGAGCGCGATGGGAGGTACGAAGTGCCCGTCCATGATGTCGATATGGATGACTTCGGCATGCTCGTGGACGAGCTTGACCTGATCGGCCAGGTGCGCGAGGTCGGCGGACAGGATCGAGGCGGCGAGCTTCCCCACGAGGGTCATCGTACCGGCCGCCTCAGGGCTTCCTGACGAACGCGGCGATGAACATACCGTCGCTGCCGTGGCGATGTGGCCACAGGCGCACACGCTCGGCGGCCCCGTCGGGACCATCGGTCACGGTCGGAGCGAGGTCGGGGCGATGGCGGACGATCGCGTCGGCGGCCGCGTCGGTCTCGGCCCTCGGGAACGTGCACACGGAGTAGACGAGGCGCCCTCCGGGTGCGAGGAGGTCGGCCACCGACGACACGATCTCGACCTGCGTCCGTGCCAGCGTGCTCAGGTCTCGCTTCCGATCGCGCCAGAGCAGTTCGGGGCGCCGGCGGGACGAGCCCAAACCCGTGCACGGGGCATCGACCAGGATGCGGTCGAAGGGTCCACGCAGAGCCGGTGCGGTGGCGTCCTGCGCGAGCACGAGCGGATGAACGCCGAGTCGCTGCGCGCTCCGCCCGATCAGACCGACTCGGCCGGCATGCAGGTCGGCGCCGACGACGAGGCCCTCGTCCCCGACGAGCGCCGCCGCATAGGTCGTCTTCCCTCCCGGCGCGGCACAGGCGTCGAGGATGCGATCGCCCGGTCGGGGGTCGAGGGCTCGGACGACGAACGCCGACGCCTGATCCTGCACGGCGAACCACCCTTCCTCGTATCCGGGCAGACGAGCGGGGTCGCCTCCGTCGAGCAGGATGCAGGCAGCATCGAGGGAGGCAGGGCGGGGATCGAGACCCGCGTCGCGGAGCGCCCGCTCGAGGAGCCCCGGCTCGACGACGGCGGGATTCGCACGCAGGCAGAGCCAGGCGGGGCTCGCGAAGGCCCCGGCCGCCGGTTCCACCTCGTGGGCCGGGAGCAACTTCCGGAGCTCGTTCACCGCCCACGGCGCCAATCCAGTGCGGATCGCGACGTCGGCGTCGCGCTCGCCTTCGGGCCAGGCCATCGGCTCGGCTGCCAGCCTGCGCAGCACGGCGTTCACGAACCCACGCTCGCGGTCGCCGGCGAGACCCACCGTCTCGCCCACGGCAGCGTGTGGCGCCACGTCGGTGAACAGGACCTGATAGGCCCCGAGTCGCACGACCGTGCGTGCGCTCGGCGACATCCGAGCGACCGGCCGGCTCGCGACGCGATCGAGCGCCCAGTCGATAGCGAGCAGATGGCGGATCGTGCCGAAGGCGAGTCCGGTGGCGAACGCACGATCGCGCTCGTCCAGCCGGGAACGTCGCAGGGCGCCGGGGATCACGATCGTCGAGTAGGCGCCTTCGTCGGTGACCCGACGGATCGCCTCCAACGCCACGGAGCGCGCGGTCTGCCTCACGTGCAGCGCTCTCCGGACTGGATGCGCGCGCCCCGCGCCCAGTCGGCCCCCGGCATGCGCGACCGTCCGGCGGGGGCGACCTCGAGCACCGCGACCCCCCCATCGGATGCCATCACCACCGGCGAACCGTCGCCGTCGAGCCACACCTCGCCCGCAAGATGGTCCGCTCCGGACGATGCTGCGTGTCCTCGAGCCTCGGCTCGCAGCAGCTTGAGCGGCGTCGATCGGAATGTCGTCGTCGCCCCCGGCGCGGGCGCAAACGCGCGGACGCGCCGGACGATCGCGTCGGCCGGATCTCGCCAGTCGATCCTCCGCTCCTCGGGCTTCGGCTTCACGGCGGACGTGACGCCCGCGTCGCCCTGAGGGATCGGTGTCGCCGAGCCCGCGGCCAGGGTGCGGAGCGCATCCACGACCAGCGGGGCGCCGATCGCGGCGAGCCGCGCCCCGAGACTCCCCGCGTCGTCGCCGGGCAGGATCGGCTCCTGCCGAGCGATGAGGATCGGGCCCGTGTCGAGACCTTCGTGGAGGAGCATCACGCTCACGCCGGTGGTCTCGTCACCCTCGAGGATCGCGCGCTGCACCGGTGCGGCTCCCCGCCACCGGGGCAGCAGCGAGAAGTGCAGATTGATCGTGCCGAGCGCGGGCAGCTCGAGCACCGCGGGCGGGAGGAGCTCTCCGTAAGCGACGACGACGATCGCATCGGGCCGGCTCGACTCGATCGCCGCCCATCCGACGCCGACACGAACGCCGTCGACCTCGAGGAGCTCGAGGCCCATCACTTCGGCGGCATCGGCGACCGCCGTGGCCGTCATGCGCGACCCACGCCCGGCCGGACGTGGCGGGTTCGTGATCACAAGGTCGACCTGGACGCCATCGGCCTCCGCGAGCGCCTCGAGGGTCGGCACCGACCACGGGTCGTTGCCCAGGAAGAGCACGCGCACCGCGTCAGCCCTCGGATCTGCGCGTCAGGCGCCGCTTCGACGGCGGATCCTCGAGCCCCAACTCGATGCGTCGAAGCTCGGCCAAGACCGATCGCCGACCGTCGTCGTCGAGGCGATCGATGAACAGCATGCCATCGAGATGGTCGGTCTCGTGCTGGAAGATGCGAGCCAGCAGACCCTCCCCCGTGAGCTCGAAGGGGACACCGTCCACGTCGTGGCCGCTGCACGTGATCCTCGCGTACCGCTTCGTCTCGTGATACGGGCCGGGGATCGAGAGGCACCCCTCCTCCTCGAGGAGCTCCCCCTCCCCCCCTGAGAGCACGGGGTTCGTCATGAACGACGGACCGGTCTGTCCGTCGTCGAAGGTGAACACCCGGAGCGAGATGCCCACCTGCGGCCCGGCGAGCCCCACCCCCGGGGCGTCGTACATCGTCTCGAGCATGTCGTCGCGCAGGGTGCGCAGGGTCCGGTCGAACGTCGTCACCGGCTTGGCAGGCTCGCGCAGCACGGGGTCACCGAGGATGCGGATCGGCATGATCACGGGTCGTCGCTCCCGTTCAGCTCACAGATGAGGCTCGGCCTCGACACGGGTGATCACGTCGCGCACGGCAAGGGCACGGGCCTGCCGGCCGAACGCCGCGACGCGGCCCGGGTCGAGCGCGAGCAAGCATACCGTCTGCCCATCGACCGTCGAGACCAGCAGCGTGATCGGATCGAGGGCGGCCAGCTCGTCGGGCAACGCCTCGTCGCCGACCACCCGGAACACGGACGACCCGACCGGGAACCCGGCCTGAGCTCGCCGCTCACGCTCGTCCCGATGGAAGCGTGCGGGGTCGCCGAGCACGAGAGACTGGATCGCAGGGTCGTTCGCGTGCGTGGACTGCACGATCGCCCGCCCCCCCGGCCTCGCCCAGGCGATCGCCTCGATCCAGGTCGTGACGGCGCGTTCCCGTGCCGTCAGGCCCGGACGACGTCCGGCCAGGTCCGCATCGAGGATCGCGACCAGATCGAGGCCGCCGCCGCCGAGATCTCGCACGTCCTCGGGTCCGCCCACGAGGACCTCCCCATCGGCCGGGAGTCGCGGCGGTTCATCCGCCGCCAACCTGTGCACCGGCACCCGCGCGACCCGGGCCGCCCACTCCTCGACCCGTTCCTGCCCTCCCCTGCGGAGACCGAAGTCGCTGGCCCCACAGGTACGGCATCGCCCCGGTGCCTCGCAGACGACGCACCGCACCGATCCCTCGCTCGAGCGCAGCGCGCCCTGACAGACCGCGCATGCGGCCGGCCGGCCGCAGCCGCGACACACGGCGGCGATGCCGTACCCGGGAAGTGGTGAGAAGACGAAGCCCCTGTTGCACTCTCGGAGCGCGCGCACAAGCCGGGGCGCGCGTCCCTCGGGTCCGGGCGCCACGATCTCCACGGGCACCCAGCTGCGACGCCGAGGCGCGACCGTCGGGAACCCCAGCGCGACCGCTTCCGACGAAGGCGCCATCGCGGACAGGATCACGACGGCTCCCTCGATGTCCCCGCGGGCGAGGGCCACGTCCCGCACGTGGTAGTACGGCGACCGGTCCTCGCGCAGGGCGGGGTGGGACTCCCGCCCCACCACGATCAGGCCGAGGCCGGGCACCGGGGCGAAGACGCTCGGACGCGAGCCGACGACGACGTCGAACCGCCCGGCCTGCGCGTCGAGCCAGGTGCGGTAGCGAGCGCGCTTGGACCCTCCCAACAGCATCGCGACACGGTCGTCGCCGAACGCCTCGGCGATCGCCCTCGCCGTGCCGGGAACCGGCGCCGCCTCCGGCACGATCACGAGCGCTCGCCGTCCGGCGTCGAGGCATCGAGAGACAGCCTCGACCACGACGGCGCCCTCGTGCTCGGGCGCCGGCCGGAGCACCCACGGCCCCGGCGTGCCGGTCGCGATCGCGTCCACGAGGTGCGAGCCCTCCCGGTAGCCCTCGAGGACCCCAGGTGGCCACACCTCCCGCGCGACCGGATCGGGCGAGGCAGATCGTCGCCCGACTTCCTCGGCGGCGACTCGGGGAGGCGTCGCCCGCTCGAGCACCGCGGCCAGCGGCGCGACGTAGCGCTCGCTCACCCACCGGCAGAGGGCCAAGCCATCCTCGTCGAACCACCGCGTGGGCGACACCGCCTTCTTCACGGCCAGCACGCGCCTCGGGACGTCGTCCGTCGGTCCCAGCACCCACCCCCGCACCGCGCGTCCATGGAACGGGACCTGCACCAGGGATCCGATGCCGGCCTGGAGCTCGGCCGGAAGGTCGTAGGTGAACGGACGATCGAGACTCAGCAGCGGCCGGTCGACGCAGATCGCGACCGGTCCGGCGAGCGACTCGGCGGGCTCAGGCGACCGCGGCGCGGAGATCGTCGACGCGGTCGGTCCCCTCCCAAGGGAATTCCTTCCGGCCGAAGTGGCCGTAGGCTGCCGTCTCCCGATAGATCGGCCTCGCGAGGTCGAGGGCGCGGATGATCGCGGCGGGGCGGAAGTCGAAGACGTCCCACATCGCGGCGCGGAGCTTCTCGGGATCGACCTGTTCAGTGCCGAACGTGTCGAGCAGCAGGCTCACCGGGTGTGCCGTGCCGATCGCGTAGGCGAGCTGGAGTTGCGCGCGGTCGGCGAGCCCGGCGGCGACGATGTTCTTGGCCGCGAACCGGGCCATGTACGCGGCTGACCGGTCAACCTTCGTGGGATCCTTGCCGCTGAAGGCGCCCCCCCCGTGCGGCGCGTACCCGCCGTAGGTGTCGACGATGATCTTGCGGCCGGTGAGGCCGGTGTCGGCCTTCGGTCCCCCGATCTCGAAACGCCCGGTGGGGTTGACGAGCACCCGCACACCCGAGGCGTCGAGCTCGGGGAACTCGCGCAACACCGGATCGATCACCTCGGCTTCGACGTCGGGCTTCAGGAGCGTCTCGACGTCGACCTCCTCACGGTGCTGCGCCGAGATCAGCACGGTGTCGACACGGATCGGCCGGCCGGCTTCGTACTCGATCGAGACCTGGCTCTTCCCGTCGGGACGGAGGTAGGGCACGACACCGGCCTTGCGCACATCGGCGAGCCTCTTCGACAAACGGTGGGCCATCGCGATCGGCAACGGCATCAGCTCGTCGGTCTCGCGGCAGGCGTAGCCGAACATCATTCCCTGATCGCCGGCCCCCAGGTGATCGAGAGGGTCGCCGGAGTGCTCCGCGCGATGCTCGAGTGAGTCGTCGACACCGCGCGCGATGTCGGGCGACTGCTCCTGGATCGCCGTCATCACGCCGCACGTCTCGCCGTCGAGGCCGAACTTCGCATCGGTGTAGCCGACCTCGGTGATCGTCTCACGCACGATCGACGGCACGTCGACCCACCCCTCGGCCAGGGTGATCTCCCCGCTGACGAAGACGAGGCCCGTCGTGACGAGGGTCTCGCAGGCGACGCGGCTCTCGGAGTCCTCGGTCAGGAACGCATCGAGGATCGAGTCCGAGATCTGGTCCGCGAGCTTGTCCGGGTGCCCCTCGGTGACGGATTCCGATGAGAAAAGGTAGGGCTGGCTCATGATGGCCGGAGTCTAGTCCAGTCGGGCGACGATGCGATCGACGATCGCCGTCGCCAGCTCGGCCTTCGTCCAATCCCGCAGGGGCACGTCGTCGCCGGTCGCATCGAAGATCGCCGCGCGGTTGGTTTCGGACCCGAACCCCGTGCCGGGGCGCCCCACTTCGTTCGCCACCAAGAGGTCGACACCCTTGGCCATGAGCTTGCCCCGGCCGGCCGCCTCGATGTCGTTCGTCTCCGCCGCGAACCCGACCAGCACCGATCCGGGTCGGCGCGCTTCCCCGAGCTCGAGGAGGATGTCGGGAGTAGGTTCGAGGATGAGATCGGGGGGCCCGTCGCCCTTCTTGAGCTTGCCCGGTGAGACCCGCTTCGGGCGGAAATCGGCCACCGCCGCGGCCATCACCACCGCATCGGCGGCATCGACGTGGGCGTGGACAGCCGCGCGCATCTGCTCCGCAGACGTGACGTGCTCGGTCTCGACGCCCGGAGGAGGCGTCACCGTGCCGGGGCCGAGGACGAGGTGCACGCGAGCGCCCCGACGGGCCGCCTCGACGGCGACCGCCACTCCCATTCGGCCGCTGGAGCGGTTGCCGAGGAACCGCACGGGGTCGATCGCCTCGTAGGTGGGCCCCGCCGTGACGATGACTGCCCGTCCGGTCAGGTCGTCGGGAGCCTCGCCCGACGGGACCCGGGCCACGGTCGACGAGGCAGCCGCGAGGATGTCGTCGGGCTCGGCCATGCGGCCGGGGCCTTCGTCACCATGGGCGAGCGCGCCGGAAGCAGGTCCGCACACGGTGACGCCCCGCTCGCGCAGCACCGCGACGTTGCCTCGGGTCGCGGGGTGCTCCCACATACCCGTGTGCATCGCGGGAGCCACCACGACCTGGCCTGAGTACTCCAATAGGATCGACGTCAGCAGGTCGTCCGCCATGCCCGTCGCGAGCCTCGCGAGCAGGTGTGCGGTCGCCGGCGCGACGACGACCAGATCGGTCTCGTGTGCGAGGCGGACGTGAAGCACCTCGCCCGGGCGTTCCCACAGAGAGGTATGCACCGGCCGCCCCGTGAGCGCGGCGAACGTGTCGGGACCGACGAACCGCACGGCCGCCTCGGTCATCACGACCGTGACCTCGGCCCCGGCGCCGGACAGCAACCGGGCGAGGTGGGCAGCCTTGTAGGCGGCGATGCCGCCGGTGACGCCGAGCAGGACCCGGCGGTCCGCCAGCATCACTCTGCCTCGGCGGGTTCCTCGGTCCGGACGTATTCGATCTTGCCCTCGGCGATCTCCTCGAGGGCGATCGACAACGGCTTGTTGCTGAACCCGCTCTCGACCAGCGGCGGGACGAACTCGCCGCGGCCCTCTCCGAGCTGGTTGTAGTAGCTGTTGATCTCCCTGGCGCGCTTGGCCGCCAGGATCACGAGCGTGTACTTCGAGTCGACGGCGGCGAGCAGGTCGTCGATCTTGGGTTCGATCATGCGGAAGGATCCTCCGTGGGGTCGTGCGAGCCCTCCCCTGCATCGGATGCAGGGCGAACCCGCGAGGCTTCGATGATAGCAGCGACCTGGGTCGACGCTCGGGCCAGCTCGTCGTTCACGACCACGTGATCGAAGAGGGAACGCTGGGAAAGCTCCCAGTCCGCCTTGGCGAGACGCTCGGCGATCGACGCGTCGGACTCGGTGCCGCGAGACCGCAGCCGGCGCTCGAGCTCGGCTCGCGACGGCGGTTCGAGCAGGATCATGACGGCGTCGGGCACCCGCTCCCGCACCCAGCGAGCTCCCTCGACGTCGATCTCGAGCACGACGTCGTTGCCCGCGTCTCGGTGCAGTCCGACGGGCCCCGAGGGGGTGCCGTAGCGATGCCCGTGGAAGACCTCGGCCCACTCGAGCATCTCGCCGCCGGCCACCATCCGGTCGAAGCCCTCGTCGTCGACGAAGTAGTAGTCGGTGCCGTCGGTCTCCCCCGGCCGCGGCGGACGGGTGGTCGCGCTCACGGACAACACGAGCCCGTCGGGGATCCGCGACAGGACCTCGCGTACCACGGTTCCCTTCCCGACGCCGGACGGACCGGCGATCACGAACAGGGTGCCTCGGCGAGGCGCCAAGGCCGGTGGCTTACTTCGCGAACTTCGCGAGCAGCTGTTCGCGCTGCTTCGCGCCGAGGCCACGCACGCGCCGCGTAGCGCTGATGTCGAGCTCTTCCATGAGCTTGGCCGCCCGCACCTTGCCGACGCCGGGCAGGGACTCCAGCACGACCGACACCTTCATCTTCCCGACGGTGTCGTCCTCGCGCCCCAGCACCTGCTGCAGCGAGAGCTTCCCGGACTTCAGCTCGCCCTTCAGCTCGGCGCGAGCCTTGCGCGCTGCGGCGGCCTTCTTCAGGGCCTCGTTGCGCTGTTCCGGAGTCAGCTGCGGTAGAGCCATCATGCGCTCCTTCATGTCGTCTGGAAGGTCGAGGGGGTTCGAGAACCCGGGGAGTATACGCGGGCCCATCGGACGCCCACAACGCGCCACGTGCCCGACGACCTGCGGTTTCGCGATCCTACGGCGAGCCCACGACTCACCGAGCGCCGAGCACGATACCCTTCGCGACGCCCACCGGATCGACGGCCGCCGTGATCGGCCGACCCACGACGAGGTAGTCGGCACCCGCGTCGAGGGCGGCCGACGGGGTCAGCACCCGGACCTGGTCGTCACCGTTGGCACCGTGCGGCCGGATGCCGGGCACGACGAGGCAGAACCCGTCGCCGCAGACCTGACGCACCTCGGCGACGTCCTCTCCCGACACCACGACGCCGTCCAGCCCGGCGGCACGCGCCTCGAACGCCAGCGACGTCGGCGATGCCAACTCCTCGCCCGACATCGACGACAGGACGGTCACCGCGATCACGAGCGGCATCGGGTGCCCGCCCTGCTCGGCGCCGCGGGCGGCGCCGGCGAGCGCCGCGCGCATCATCGCCTCGCCCCCGAGGGCGTGGACGTTCACCATCGCGACCCCCAGCCTCGAGATGTTCGCGGCGGCATGCTCCACGGTGTTCGGGATGTCGTGCAGCTTCGCGTCGACGAAGACCGGCCCGTGCGCCGCGATGCGCCGGACCGCGTCAGGGCCCTCGGCCCAGAAGAGCTCGAGTCCGACCTTGAGCATTCCTGCGTGCGGCGCGAGATCGGCCGCCAGTCGCTCGGCGGTCTCGAGATCGCTCACATCGATCGCGACGACGAGGGGGTTAGCGGGCCGAGGGATCATCGTCGGTCCTCCTCCGCGTCGCTCGCCACACCGAACGAAGCGGGCACGCGCAAGCGAGACCGGACGTCCGCCGGCGTCGCGAGCCCCTTGGCCTTCAGGTAGCGCACGATGCCTTGAGCGATCGAGACCGGCGCCGCAGGGTCGATCAGCGTCGCCGTGCCGACCTGCACCGCCCAGGCGCCGGCCAGGAACGCCGCGACCGCGTCCTCACCTGTCCGTATGCCGCCGACGGCGATCACGGGTGTGTCCGGGACGGCCCGTGAGACGTCGAAGACAGCCCGCAGCGTCATCGGGAGCAGCGCCGGTCCGCTCAGCCATCCCGTCACACCACCCAGGCCCGGACGCAGGCGCTCCGGCTGCACGTCGAGCGCCGGCGGCGAGCCACCGATCGTCAGCCCCGTCGCCCCTGCCCGCACCACGGCCCCTGCGATCTCAGGCAGGTCGGATGCGTGGAGCGGCAGCTTCGCGAAGACGGGCACCATCGACATGCGGGCGACCGCGCCGGCGACCTCGGCTGCCCGGTCGACGTGGGCGCCCAGCATCGGGCGCTGCAGCTCGAGATCCGGTCCTGACAGGTGGACCTCGATCGCCGAGACCTCGGGCCGCCCCTGCAGCGCCCCGGTCAGCCGCACGTATTCCTCGAGCGTGCCGCCGGCGATCGAGACGACGACGTGGGAGCCTGACCTGGCGAGGCGCGGGAGTTCCTCGGCGACGAACGCATCGATGCCGGGGTTCTGCAGACCCGTGGACCACACGACCCCCGACGCCGACTCGGCGATCCTGGGCGTGGGCGACCCCCTCTCCGGATCGAGCGTGATCGTGCGACTCACGATCGCTCCGACCTTCCGGAGCTCCACGAGCCCCGTCAGCTCCTTGCCGGTGCCGGCACAGCCGGCCGCGATCATCACGGGCGTGGTCAGGACGATGCCGCCCAGGTCGACCGCCAGGGATCGCTTCACCCCGGCCACGAGCGCACCACCGGCAGTCCCTCGGGAGGCGTCGGCAACATCGTCGGCTCCTCGGAGAGCCACCGATCCCAGAGCACGCGCGCAGGGTTGAAGACCGGACCGTCGACGCACGATCTCAGGTGGTCGTACCCACTCCCGTCCTTGCGCGCGACCGGCACGACGCACGTCTGGCAGAGACCCAGCCCACATCCCATGCGTTCCTCGACCGCCACCTGGGCCGGGATCGCCCGCTCCTTGCAGAACCCGGCAATCCTCGCGAGGATCGGCGAGGGCGCGGCCGCGTAGAGGACCTCGGTCCCTGTGGCCTCGACCATCTCGGGCAGCACATCCATCACCGAGCCACGCTCTCCCAACGTCCCGTCGGCCGTCACGATCGAGATCGTCTGCGAGAGCCGCTTCCCCTCGATCGGCTTGAACACCCGGTCCAGCGTCTCGGCGCCGACGACCATGTCGACCCGCTTGTGCCGGGCGAGCAGCTCCTGGGCGAGGAAGTAGAGCGAGGACGCGCCGTGCCCCTCTGCGACGAGCAGGCAGTTCGTGTGGCGCTTCGGATAGGCGAACGCGGTGCCGAGCGGCCCGATCACCTCGAGGAACTCGTGCGCCTTGACGGACATGAGCCACTCCGTGCCCGGGCCGAGCGGATCGACGACGAACTCGAGCGTGCCGGCCCAGCCGCCTCGGCGCGAAGCCTGGTGCACGGCGAAGTGGCGGCGAAGCAAGAACGCTCGCCCCTCCGGCATCTTGACGGCCAGGAACTGCCCCGGCCGGGCCTTCTCCGCGATGTCGGGAGCCACCAGCGTCAGCGAGTGGTACGCACCGAGCTTGCGGGTGGAGAGGATCTCGGCGCGCAGTCGCGTCACGCCCGCGGCTCCCCCGCGATCGTGGTGGCGGCGGCCTGGTCGAACGTGAGACGCCCCTGCATCGGCTCGGCCATGGCCTCGGCATGGTACTCCTGGATCGACCGCGGCTCGGTCGGGGGGCCGAGCAGAGCCTCGATGCCCCGCACGGCGGCGAACACGCCCGGCAGGGTCGTGACACACGGGACGCCGGCGCTCGCGGCCGCGGTACGGATGAAGTACCCGTCGGTGCGGGGACCTCGTCCGAACGGCGTGTTGATCACGAGATCGATCCGCCCTCCCCTGATCATCTCCCCCACGTTGTCGGGGCCTTCGCTCATCTTCGCGACCCGCTCCACGGCGATCCCGGCACGCTGCAGGACCCCCGCGGTCCCGCCCGTGGCGACGAGCCGGAATCCGAGGTCGGCGAGGCGCTTGACCGGAAACACGATCGCCCGCTTGTCACGGTTCGCCACGCTCACGAAGACGGTGCCGCCGGTCGGCAGCGCGTGACCCGCCGCGACCATCGCCTTCGCGAGGGCCATGCCGGAATCGGCATCGACACCCATGACCTCGCCGGTGGACTTCATCTCGGGGCCGAGCACGGTGTCGACACCGGGGAACCGCCCGAACGGCAGGACCGCCGCCTTGACGCTCGTGTGTGACAGGTGACGATAGTGGTGGGGATCGACGGGCAGGGCGCCCTCGGCCGCCAGCTCGGCGAGTGTGCGCCCCGTGAGCACCCACGTCGCGACCCGGGCCAGCGAGACCCCGATCACCTTCGAGACGAACGGGACCGTGCGCGAGGCTCGCGGGTTCGCCTCGATCACCCAGATCCGCTCGTCCTTGACGGCCAGCTGCAGGTTCAGCAGGCCCACCACGCCGAGGCGCCGGGCGAGCGTGCGCGTGATGTCCTCGATCGTGTCGAGCTCCTCGTCGGACAGCGTCGCGGGCGGAATCTGACAGCTCGAGTCGCCCGAGTGCACTCCGGCTTCCTCGATGTGCTCCATCACCCCGCCGACGAACACGTCGCCGGTGGCATCGGCGACGGCGTCGACGTCGACCTCGATCGCACCTTCCAGGAACCGATCGACCAAGACCGGATGGTCGGGCGAGGCCGCCGCAGCGGTCCGGACGAAGGTCTCGAGCTCCTCGTCGTCGTAGACGATCTCCATCGCACGCCCCCCGAGCACGTACGAGGGCCGTACCACGACCGGGTAGCCGATGCGCCGGGCGACCTCGCGCGCCTCCTCGATCGTGCGAGCCTCGCCGTGCGGCGGTGCGAGGATCTCGAGCTCCGCGAGGATCTCGGCGAACTTCCCGCGGTCCTCGGCCAGGTCGATCGCATCGGGCGAGGTGCCGAGGACGTGGAAGCCTTCCTCGCTCAGGATGCGGGCGAGCCGCAGAGGCGTCTGGCCACCGAGCTGGGCGATCACGCCCACCGGCTGCTCCGCACGGCAGACCGCCAGCGCGTCCTCGGGCGAGAGCGGCTCGAAGTAGAGCCTGCTCGAGGTGTCGTAGTCGGTCGAGACGGTCTCGGGGTTGGAGTTCACCATCACCGACTCGAACCCGGCCTGTTCCAGGGCGTACGCCGCGTGCACGCATGCGTAGTCGAACTCGATGCCCTGGCCGATCCGGTTCGGGCCGGCCCCGAGGATGACGACGCGAGGCCGGACGGCCGGAGCCACCTCGTCTTCTTCCTCGTAGGTCGAGAAGTGGTATGGCGTGCGGGCGGGGAACTCCCCCGCGCAGGTGTCGACGGTCTTGAAGACGGGCGCGACGCCCAAGGCGTCGCGGTGACGGCGAACCGAGGCCTCGGTCGCGCCCGTCAGCACGGCGAGGCGCGCGTCGGACAGCCCGGCTCGTTTGGCATGCCACAGCTCGCGAGCGGTCAACGTCGACAGTGGCCGTCCTCGAGTAACAGCGGCCTCGTCGACGACCTCCGCGATCTGCTCGATGAACCAGGGATCGATGCGGGCGGCGGCCGCGACGTCGTCGACTCCGTGCCCGGCGTGGAGCGCCCGTTCGACCAGGTGCAGGCGTTCCTCGGTGGCGATGGCGAGCGTCGCCAACAGGTCCTCTGTTCCCACCGGCCACTGCCCGGAGACGTCCTCACCGCCGAGATCGAACCCTGTCTTCTCGATCCCGCGCCACGCCTTCCCCAGCGCTTCCTTGAAGGTTCTCCCGATCGCCATGACCTCCCCGACGGACTTCATCGTCGAGGTCAGGCGAGGGTCCGCCTCGGAGAACTTCTCGAAGGCGAACCGCGGCACCTTGACGACCACGTAGTCGAGCGTCGGTTCGAACGATGCGGGGGTCTCACCCGTGATGTCGTTCACGATCTCATCCAGGCGGTAGCCGACGGCGAGCAGCGCGGCGATCTTCGCGATCGGAAACCCGGTCGCCTTCGACGCGAGCGCGCTCGAGCGAGACACCCGGGGGTTCATCTCGATCAGCACCTGTCGTCCCGTCGCCGGATCGACCGCGAACTGCACGTTCGAGCCGCCGGTCTCCACGCCAATCACCCGCAGCACCTGCAACGCCGCGTCGCGCATCTGCTGATACTCACGGTCGGTCAAGGTCTGCTGCGGGGCGACGGTGATCGAGTCGCCGGTGTGCACCCCCATCGGGTCGACGTTCTCGATCGAGCACACGATGACGCCGTTGTCGTCGGCGTCGCGCATCACCTCGAGCTCGAACTCCTTCCAGCCGGCGATCGACTCCTCGACGAGGATCTCCGACACCGGCGAGACTTCGAGACCGCGTGCGGCGAGCGTCGCGAGCTCCTGGCGGTTGGCGGCGAACCCGCTGCCGCCCCCACCCATCGTGAACGAGGCACGCACGATCAGCGGGTAGCCGATCGAGTCCCCGAGCGCCAGCGCCTCGTCGACGGTGGTGGCGGTGCCGGCCCTCGGCACATCGAGCCCTGCCTTCAGCATCGCGTCCTTGAACCCGCTCCGGTCCTCGGCGCGGTGGATCGCTTCGAGCGAGGCACCGATCAGCGTGATGCCGAGCCGATCGAGATCGCCGGACTCCGCGAGCGCGACCGCGACGTTCAGTGCGGTCTGGCCTCCGAGCGTCGGGAGCAGCGCATCGGGGCGTTCCCGCTCGCAGATCGCGAGGACCGACGCCGGCGTGAGCGGCTCGATGTACGTGCGGTCGGCGAACTCGGGGTCGGTCATGATCGTCGCCGGGTTCGAGTTCACAAGGGCCACCTGGAAGCCCTCACGCCGCAGCGCCTTGCATGCCTGGGTGCCCGAGTAGTCGAACTCGCAGGCCTGTCCGATCACGATCGGTCCCGACCCGATCACCATGATCTTGTGGAGGTCTGTCCGCTTCGGCATCACGGACCCGTTCCCGGGCCGCCGGCCATCAGCCGACGGAACTCGTCGAAGAGATACCTGGAGTCGTGCGGGCCGGGCGCGGCCTCCGGGTGGTACTGCACGCTGAACGCGGGCACGTCGAGGCATCGCAGGCCTTCGAGCGTTCCATCGTTGAGGTTCCAGTGGGTCAGGGCGACGCGTCCGCGGTCGCTCAGCACCGTCCCGTCGGCGCCGCGCTCCCATCCGAGGGGGTCGACCGCGAACCCGTGGTTGTGGCTCGTGATCTCGACGGCCCCCGTCTGCAGGTTCTTCACGGGTTGGTTCACCCCTCGGTGACCGAACGGCATCTTGTACGTGCGACCGCCGAGCGCCAGCCCGAGCAGCTGGTGACCGAGGCAGATGCCGAACACAGGCACCTTGCCCAACAGGGTCCGGGTGGCGTCGATGCCGTACGTCGTCGCCGCCGGATCGCCGGGACCGTTCGACAGGAACACCCCGTCGTAACCTCCCGATGCGATCTCGGCTGACGGGGTGTGGGCCGGGAAGACGGTCGCCTCGATGCCGCTCGCGGCGAGGCGCCGCAGGATGGTGCGCTTCATGCCGAAGTCGTACGCCGCGATCCTGAAGACTCGGCCGAGATCGGTGGTGGCCGGCCCCACCAGATCTCGGGCCTCGTAGACCGAGGCCGAGCTGACGCGGGCGGCGAGGTCGGCGCCGGCCATCCCCGGCATGGCGCGAACGCGTTCGGTGAGCGACTGGGGGACGAGATCGACGGTCGAGACAACCGCCCTCATCGATCCCCGCTCGCGAAGGAGACGGGTGAGCCGGCGCGTGTCGATGCCCTCGATCCCGGTGACCGCTGCCCTCGACAGCGCCTCGGCCAACGTCGATTCCGATCGCCACGACGAGGCGCGACGCGACGCCTCGCGCACGGCGAACCCCGCGACCTGGATCGACACGGACTCCGGGTCCTCGTGGTTCATCCCGTAGTTGCCCTGATGCGGCGAGGTCATCGCCACGATCTGCTCCGCGTACGACGGATCGGTGAGCACCTCTTGGTAGCCGGCCATGCCGGTGTTGAAGACGGCCTCGCCGAAGGACTCCCCCTCGGCGCCGAAGCCCGTGCCGTGGAAAGCGCTGCCGTCCTCCAGCACGAGCACGGCGTCGGGGCCGCGGAGGGGTCGGCGCACCGGGCTCGGGTCCGTCAGGACCATCGGGTCACGCACCTTCTAATCACGTACTTTCCCGTCGGCGACGGTGAGCTGCCCCCGGAGCATCGTGTGCCGGACCCGGCCGGTGAGCTCGTGGCCGGTGAAGGCGCTATTGCGAGCCTTCGACGCGAACGGCGGTTCGACGACCCATCGCTCGGCCTCGTCGAAGACCACGAGGTTCGCCGGTGCGCCCACCTCGATGGCCCCGCCGTGCCCGGCGGCGCCCAGGATGCGGGCGGGCGTGACCGACATCGCCTCGACCGCGCGAGGCAGCGACAAGGCGCCCGGACCGACGAGATGGGTGAGCACGGCCGCCAGGGCGGTCTCCAGGCCGATCGTGCCCGGTGGTGCGAGATCGAACTCGGACTCCTTCTCCTCCACCGCGTGCGGCGCATGGTCGGTGGCGATCACGTCGATCGTGCCGTCGGCGACGCCGGCACGCAACGCCTCACGGTCCTCTGCCGTGCGCAGCGGAGGGTTCACCTTGAAGTTCGTGTCGTACCCCACGAGGTCGTCGTCGGTGAACACGAGGTGGTGGGGCGTCACCTCCGCCGTGACCCGCACGCCGTCGTCCTTGGCGCGACGGATCAGCTCGACCGCCCGCGCGCCCGAGACGTGGCAGATGTGGATCCGGCCACCGCTCGCACGCGCGATCGCGAGGTCGCGAGCGACGACGATCTCCTCCGCCTCCGCCGGCCGTCCCGCGAGACCCAGCGAGGACGAGTGCACGCCCTCGTGCATGTGCCCGCCGGTGACGAGCGACGGGTCCTCGCAGTGATCTGCGATCACGATCTCGGCCGGGAACGCCTTCGCGTACACGAGGGCGTTCCGCAGCATGCGCGCGGTGGGCACGCAGTTGCCGTCGTCGCTGAACACCCGCACGCCGGCCTCGACCATCTCCCCAAGCTCGGCCATCGACTCGCCGGCGAGGCCCTTCGTGATGGCTCCGACCGGGAGAACATCGGCGAGGCCCGCGTCGGCGGCCTTGTCACGGATCTCCGCCACGATGCCTGCGTGGTCGGTGACGGGGTCCGTGTTGGCCATCGACGAGACCGCCGTGAACCCTCCCGCGGCGGCGGCACGGGTCCCGCTCACGATCGTCTCCTTGTACTCGAACCCCGGCTCACGCAGATGGGTGTGGAGATCCACGAGACCGGGCGCGAGCACGAGCCCCCGGCAATCCAGCACCTCCGCGCCCCTCGGATCGAGGCCCGGACCCACGGCGTCGATCCGACCCTCGGCGACGAGCACGTCGGCGTGGGCGTCGGTCGACGCGGCGGCGTCGATCACCCGCGCCCCTCGCAGCAGCAGCGCCTCAGCCACGGGCCACCTCCCCCGGCCCGGCCGGCACGCCGGCGCCCGCGGCCCCTCCACTCCCCAGCAGCAGGTAGAGCAGCGACATGCGCACCGCGATGCCGTTCGTGACCTGTTCCTCGATCACCGACTGGGGCAGGTCGGCGACGTCGGAGTCGATCTCCACCCCACGGTTCATGGGGCCTGGGTGCATGATCAGCGAGCTCTCGGGCAGGACACCGGCACGCGCCCCGGTGAGCCCGAACAGCCGGTTGTACTCCCGCACGCTCGGGAAGTACTCGAGCCGCTGGCGCTCCTTCTGCACGCGCAGCATGTAGCAGACGTCCAGCTTGGGGATCACGGCGTCGAGGTCGTAGCTCACCTGCACGCCCCAGGTCGCTGCGTCCGGCGGGATCAGCGTCGGGGGTCCGATCAGCGTGACGTCGGCGCCCATCGTGACGAGCCCGAAGCTGAGGGAGCGCGCGACCCTCGAGTGCAGCACGTCGCCGACGATCGCGACCCGCAGACCCTCGAGACGCCCGAGCTTCTCCCGCATCGTGTAGAGATCGAGCAGGGCCTGCGTGGGGTGCTCGTGCGTGCCGTCACCGGCGTTCAGCACATGCCCCTCGACCCACTTCGTGAGCTGCAGTGGCGAGCCGCTCGACGAATGCCTGATCACGATCGCGTCGGCCCCCATCGCCTGCAGCGTGAGCGCCGTATCCTTCAGGCTCTCGCCCTTGGAGACGCTCGATCCGCCCGCCGAGAAGTTGATCACGTCGGCCGAGAGCCGCTTGGCTGCGAGCTCGAAAGAGATGCGGGTCCTCGTGGAATTCTCCAGGAAGAAGTTCACGACCGTCCGCCCGCGCAAGGCAGGTACCTTCTTGATCACGCGGGTCCCCACCTCGCGGAAGGACTCTGCCGTGTCGAGCACGCGCGTCACGTCGTCGGCGGTCAGGTCGTGCATCGAGAGCACGTGCCGGTTCATCGGTGCACCTCCTGGATCGCGGCGGCTTCCTGCACGGTCACGGCGTCGTCGCCGTCGAGTTCCCGCACGTGCACGCGGACGTCGTCATCGCGACGGGTGGGCACGTTCTTGCCGACGAAGTCGGCACGGATCGGCAGCTCACGATGGCCTCGGTCGACCAGCACCGCCAGGCGGATGCGAGCGGGACGGCCGAAGTCGGTGAGGGCGTCCATCGCCGCTCTGATCGTGCGACCCGTAAAGAGCACGTCGTCGACGAGCACCAACGTGCGTCCCGTGATGTCGATGTCGATGCGCGTCTCGTGCACCTCGGGGGCCTCGGCGCGCAGGCCGATGTCGTCACGGTAGAACGTGATGTCGAGCACCCCGACCGGGACGTGCGTCCCCTCGATCCGTTCGATCTCGGCCGCGAGACGCCGCGCGAGATGGTCGCCGCGGTTCGCGATGCCGACGAGCACGACGTCCGAGGCACCCTTGTCGCGCTCGATGATCTCGTGGGCGATGCGCGTCAGCGCGCGCCGGATGTCGTCGGCGTCGAGCAGCGTGCCGGCGACGCTCACGCGGGCGTCCTCGTGCGCTCGTGTACGAGAACGCCTCCCCGAGCATGCGAGGAGGCGCGGTCGATGTCGTGCAACATATTCCGTTGCTCCCTTCCCGGCCTCGCGGGACCGGACTTAAAGGGGGAAGCCCTTCGCCCAGGAGCATACTGGGTTCGGCGGCGGGGCACACGAGCGTTCGTGGCCATCGCATGACCCTCGGCGTAGACTGGCGCGGTCGACCCGCTCCCCGAGGGTCGCAACCCCAGATCGGGAAGGAAGTGCAACCGCATGAATGAGTGGATCATCGTGGGCATCGTGGCCATCGCCGTGATCTTCGGCGCGACCAAGCTCCCCGAGATCGCCCGCAACCTCGGCCGCTCGTCGGGCGAGTTCAAGAAGGGCCTCAAGGAAGGCGACCAAGAGGAGACCGACACGGCCACCCCGTCGCCACGGCCCGCCGAGCCGACCGACCCGCCCGCGAACCAGGTCTGACCCCCGCCGAGGGGTTCGCGATCACCCCCGGGCGATCCTGCCCAGGATGCCGTTCACGAACGCCTTCGACTCGTCGGCTGAGAGCGCCGACGCGGACTCGACCGCCTCGCTGATCGCGACCGAATCGGGCACGTCGTCGCGGTAGCACAATTCTTCCACGGCGACCCTCAGGATCGTCCGATCGAGGGCCGCCATGCGCGCCACCGTCCACCCCTCCGCATGCTCCTCGAGCATGAGATCGATGCCGGGTCCGTGCTCGACGACCCCGTGGACCAGTTCTCGCGCGAACGGGGGTACCTCGCGCCCGACCTCCAGCCACGACTCGAGGGCGAGCTCGGCATCATCCCCGGTCACGTCGGACTGGTACAGGATGTCGATCGCCACGCGCCGCGCCTGACGGCGGGTGCTCATCGTCGCGTCACCGGCGCTCCACCGTTCGTCAGACCTTCACGCGTTCCATGTACTCGCCGGTGCGCGTGTCGACCTTGATGCGCTCGCCCTCCTCGACGAAGAGCGGCACGTTCACGACCACTCCGGTCTCGAGGGTCGCAGGCTTCAAGGCGCCGGTGCGGGTGTCGCCCTTCACGCCCGGATCGCACTTCGTGATCGCCAGCACCAGCGACGCAGGCAGGTCGACCGCGATCGGGACCCCTTCGTGCATCGAGAGCTGGGCCGTGCCGCCTTCGGTGAGGTAGTCGGACGCGGAGCCCATCGTCTCCGATGGCACGTGCACCTGCTCGTAGATCTGCAGATCCATGAAGACGAACCCGTCGCCGTCGGGGTACAGGTACTGGAAGTCCTTGCGCTCGACGATCGCCAGCCCGACCTTCACTCCGGCGTTGAACGTGCGCTCGAGCACGGCCCCGGTCTTCGCGTTGCGGAGCTTCGTGCGCACGAAGGCGCCGCCCTTGCCCGGCTTCACGTGCTGGAACTCGATGATCTGAAACAACACCCCGCCGAGCTCGAGGGTCATGCCGTTCTTGAAGTCGTTCGTAGAAACGCTCACGCGACGCTCAGCTCCCGTTCCGTTCTCGTCCGGACCGTCCGGTCTACAGTTCGATCAGTTCGCGCGACGCGTTGCCGAGCACCCGACACCCGTCGGACGTCACCTCGACCATGTCCTCGATGCGCACGCCACCCAACCCTGGCACGTAGATGCCGGGCTCGACCGTGACGACCGCACGGGCCGGCAGCGAGTGCTCCGCGAACTCGCGACCGAGCCTCGGACCCTCGTGGATGTCGAGCCCGACGCCGTGGCCGAGGCCGTGGCTGAACCGCTCACCGTAGCCGGCGCCTTCGATCACCCCACGCGCCGCGGCGTCGACCTCCGCGCCGGTGACGCCCTCCCGCACGGCGTCGATGCCTGCCTGCTGGGCCTGCCGGACGATGTCGTGGATCTTCTTCAGCTCGGACGAGGGCTCGCCGAATCCGACCGTGCGCGTCATGTCGGCGTGATACCCGCCGAACAACGCTCCGAAGTCCATCGTGATGACGTCGCCCTCCTCGAGGGTGCGGTGCCCTGGCTCGTGGTGCGGCTCCGCGGCGTTCTCGCCGAACGCGACGATCGACTCGAACGACAGGCCGTCGGCGCCGTCGCGACGCAGCAGCGTCTCGAGGTGCCGGGCGACCTGTCGCTCGCTCACGCCGACCGCCAAGGTCTCGAGCACGTCGTCGAACGCCTGGTCCGTCGCGGCCTGTGCGTTGCGCAGCAAGTCGAGCTCCTCGTCGTCCTTGGTCCAGCGGATGCGTTCGACCTCATCATCACAGACGACCAGCTCTCGGGCGCCCACGGCGGCGAGGAGCCGTTCGTGGGACCGCACCGAGACCTGGTTGGCCTCGAAACCGATCCGATCGATCCCGAGTCGCTCCACCTGTCCCGCCAGCGCGTCGCCGAAGGCGGCCGTGTACGTCACCCGCTCGAGATCGGGGACCTCGTGGCGCGACTGCTCGGTGTACCGGCCGTCGGTGAAGAAGACCGATGTATCGCGCGTGACCAGGGCCTGTCCGTTCGAGCCCGTGAAACCGGTGAGGTAGCGCACGTTCGTGAGCCCGGTCACGAGGAAGGCGTCGACTTCGAGGTCGCGCAGTCGCTCGGACAGGGTCGTTCGTCTCAGATGGTGATCCACGGCATCGCCTCCAGCGCCAGATGATAGCCACCGGCTCCGAGACCGGTGATCGTCGCCCGGCACACCTCGGAGACCACCGAGTGCCGGCGGAACTCCTCGCGGGCGGCGATGTTCGACATGTGCACCTCGATGACCGGGAGCCCACAGGCCTCGACGGCGTCGCGGACCGCATACGAGTAGTGGGACAGGGCTCCCGGATTGATGACCACGGCGTCGTGACCGTCGCCGGCAGCCCCCAGCAGCCAGCCGACGAGGTCACCCTCGTGGTCGGAGTGACGCCACGCGGTCTCGTGACCGAGCGTCGCCGCTCGGCCCTCCACCTCGCTCATGATCTGCTCGAGGGTCTCGACCCCGTAGGTCGCAGGATCGCGCCGGCCGAGGGCTCCGAGGTTCGGTCCGAACAGGAACAGCACCTTCATGCGGTCGCTCCCATCTCCAGCATCGTCGTCCGCAGCTCGTCGTCGGCCACGTCGTCGACGACCACCGGGTCGCCGACCGCCCGCAGCAGCACGAAGCGGACGCCTCCATGGAACTTCTTGTCCATGCGGAACGCCGCCGTGACCTCGTCGACCGCGGGGAGGGGCCCGTCGGTCTCGAGTCCGAGCGAGGACAGCAACCGTGTGGTCCGCCCTACGAGCCCGGGCGCGGCAAGGCCTCTGTGTTCCGCGAGGCGAGCCGCGAAGATCATGCCGATCGCGATCGCCTCGCCGTGGGTGCGTCCCCCGAACGCCTCGAGGCGCTCGAGAGCATGCCCGAGCGTGTGACCGTAGTTCAGGAAGAGGCGGGGCCCCGCATCGAGCTCGTCACTCGCGACCGTGCGAGCCTTCGCCGACACGCACCGGGCCACGAGCGATTCCAGGGCCGCGGGATCCCGGGTGAGCACCGGGCCGGGATCCGATTCCAGCATCTCGAGCAGCGCGAGGTCGAGCGTGAGCGAGTACTTCGCCACCTCGGCGAGCCCCGACCGAAAGTCGCGCTCATCGAGCGTCGCCAGCGCTTCGACGTCGGCCAGCACCGCACGGGGCTGGTAGAAGGTGCCGACGAGGTTCTTCCCCTCGGGGAGGTTCACGGCGGTCTTGCCGCCCACCGAGGCATCGACCTGCGCGAGCAGGGTCGTAGGCACCTGCACGAACGGGAGCCCACGCATGTACGTGGATGCCACGAAGCCCGCCAGGTCGCCCGTTGATCCGCCCCCGAGCGCCACCACGACGTCGTCGCGGTGTGCCTCCTGGGTCGCCAGCTGGTGCAGGAGCGTCTCGGACGCCTGCAGAGTCTTGGCTTCCTCCCCCGACGGCACCGTCAGCAGCACGACGTCCATGCCGGCTTCCGCGAGGCCGACTGCGAGGGCGCCGAACGCCCTGTCCACGAGCTTACGGTCCGCGATCACGAACGCCCGTTCGGCCTTCGGGAACTCGGGGAGGTACCGCGCCGCGTCTTCGAGCAGCCCGTGCCCGACCACGACCTCGTACGAACGCTCTGGGATGGGGACGGTCACACGGACCAACGCAGCTCCTCGACGATCGCGTCGGCCACGGCGCCGGGTTCCGCGCTCCCGTCCACCACGTGGGCGGCGAACTCCCGGTACAGCGGGCCGCGCTCGGCGAGCAGCCGTTCGAGATCGCCTTCCTCGCGGATCAGGGGCCGGTCCTCTGCGGGCCTCACGCGCGCGCGGAGCTCCTCGAGCGGCACATCGAGGTAGACCACGGTGCCCGTGTTGCGCAGGGTGATCCTGTTCGCGGGCTCAAGCACGACGCCGCCACCACAGGAGACCACCGAGGGGTCGTGCGTGCTCGCCTTCACGAGCGCGGCTGCCTCCAGCGCCCGGAACGCCGCCTCCCCCTCGGAACCGAAGATCTCCGCGATCGGCCGACCCTGCTGCCGCTCGATCTCCGTGTCGAGGTCGACGAACGGCACTCCCAGGCTCCCTGCGAGTTCCCGTCCGACCACGGTCTTGCCGGCGCCGGGCATGCCTACCAGATAGACGATCACGCCAGTCCCTCCCGGTAGCGCTCGAGGTTCCCGAGGGTCTCCGGGAGCGAATCGCCCCCGAACTTCTCGAGCACGGCGTTCGCGAGCTCGAACGACATGACCGACTCCCCCACGACACCACCGGCCGGTACCGCGCAGACGTCGGTGCGCTGCTTGATCGCGACCGCCGGCTCGCCGGACGCGATATCGACGGTCGCGAGCGGCCTCGGCACGGTCGAGAACGGCTTCATGGCCGCCCGCACCCTGATCGTCTCGCCGGTGCTCATGCCGCCTTCGATGCCGCCGGCGCGGGCGGTCGCGCGGGTGACACGGTCATCGCGCACCACGATCTCATCGTGCGCCTTCGATCCGGGTCGGGCGGCGGTGGCGAACCCGTCGCCGACCTCGACGCCCTTCACTGACTGGATGCTCATCAACGCGAGCGCGAGCCGGCCGTCGAGCTTGCGGTCGTAGTGCACATGGGACCCGAGCCCCGGGGGCGCGCCGAACGCGAGCACCTCGAAGACGCCGCCGACCGTGTCGCGCCCCTTCCTGAGGCGATCGATCTCGGCCATCATCGCCCTCGCCGAGGCGTCGTGGAAGCATCGCACCGGCGAACGGTCGATCACCGCCCCGTCGGCGGGAGTCGGCACCGGCGCACGGGCGGGCACCTTCACCGACCCGATCCGCACGACGTGCGACACGATCACGATGCCGAGCTCGGCGAGGAGCCATCGGCAGAACGTGCCTGCCGTCATGCGGGCGGCCGTCTCTCTGGCGCTCGCGCGCTCGAGCACGTTTCGCACGTCGTCGAACCCGTACTTCTGCGAGCCCGGGAGATCGGCGTGCCCGGGCCGTGGCCGGGTGAGGCGTGCCACGGGATCGTCCTCGCCCGCCACTCCCATGAGATCGCGATACTTCGCCTCGAACTCCAGGTTCGGGATCGTCACCGCGATCGGTGAGCCGAGCGTGCGACCGTGACGGACTCCGGCGAGGATCTCGAACCGATCGGACTCGAAGCGCTGACGGCCTCCCCGGCCGTGCCCGTGACGCCGTCGCGCGAGCTGATGAGCGAGACGCTCGGGATCGACCGGCACGCCCGCGGGCATGCCCTCGAGGACAGCGACCAGCGCCCTGCCGTGGGACTCGCCGGCCGTGAGCATGCGGAGCATCCGCCCATCATAGGGAACGCTCCCCGCCGCCCCCTCGCGGGGAAGCCCGTGCTCGGGTCACGTGGTGCGGGGGCGGCCAGAGGCCGCCCCCGCTGACCGGCGACCGCTCCCCCCGTGGGCGGGCCGCCGGAGCTCGTCGGTGGTGCCGGGTCGAGACCTACTTCGTCGAGTTGGCGCAGAGCGTGAACGATTCGTCGCCGTAGAGGAACGTTGCACAGTCGCCCGAGACCGATCGCAGCTCGTAGCGGCCGTTGTCGAACGTGTCGCCGATGCCGACGTTGTTGAAGACCTGCCCGTCGACCTCGACCTGAACCATCGGCTCTCCGCCGCTCGAGAACACGGAGAGGAGGACCACGGTCTTGCCGCCGACCTCCTGGCTGGAGCCGCCCCCGGGAGCCGTCGGCGCGGGGCTCGAGGGAGGTGGTGACGTGCCGTCGGAGGGTGGCGGAGACGTTCCGTCGGACGGCGGCGGAATCGTTGCCGAAGACGTCGTCGGCGAGAGGGCCGGCGGCACGGAGAACGGATCGCGTCCCGTGAACACGGGGATCGGGCTCACGCCGCCGGTCGGGGAGGGCTCGGTCGGCCCGCCGCCACCACCATCGTCGGGGCCGACGGTGATCGGAGGCAACGACGGGATCGCTTCGTCGCCCCCACCCGACAGCACGTTCATGAAGAGGAATCCCACGAGCAGCACGCCGAGCACCCCACCGCCGATCATCAGGGTGCGCCGGTCACGAGGGGTCAGAGGCATCTCAGGCTCCTCCCGCATCCTCGGTCGGCCCCGGCTCGGAGCCGGGCCCCGCACTCTGGTCGCTCGTGTACATCACCACGTTGGCCTGCAGCTGCAGCAGGTTCGTCACGGTCGTGGTAGTCGCATCGGAGTCGCCCCCCGGCGCCAGGGTGACGTTCAGCACCTTGGCGGCCCTCGGGAGCGTCTCGACGCTGTAGAGGAACTCGGTCAGTTGGAAGTAGGTCCCGGTCGCAGTCACCGCGAGCGGGATCGCCGACAGGCCGGTCGCCGCGTCGAGAGTCGGGGTGCCCGGCGTGATCGTCGACAGGGTCACCGCGGACCCGCTGGCCGCGTTCTTGAGCAGCAGGAGCATCCCGGGCTCGTCGGCGGTCGGCGGGATCTGCTGCTCCACCTCCTGGATCGTGGCTTTGGCCTCGGGGGCTGCGGCCTCGGCCTGCTCCAGTGCGGCCAGCTGCGATTCGAGCGTGCCCTGCTGCGCCTGCGCTGCCGCGAGCGCATCGTTGGCATCGGAGACCTCTCCCATCTTGGGGAGCACGAGCAGGAACACCAACAGACCGACGAGCACGAGGGCTCCCACCCCTACGATCAAGGGCGCACGGCTACCCCGCAGCATCGGTGACCCCTCCCCGACCGCGCTCGGTCACGACCTCGTCGGTCAGATCCACGCTCACCGAGTAGTCGTAGCCGTTGACCTCCTCGTTCTTGCTCACCGTGGACATCCACGGGTTGACCCAACCCTTCACCTGCTCGAGACGGGTGAGGAAGACCGACAACGTATCGATGCTGACCGCCTGACCACTGCCCGTGATCCCACCGATCAGGCCCGGGGTCGCCCCCTCGGCACCGCCCGCCGCCTGGTCGGCTTGGATCGCGAGGCTGTTGACGTAGGCGTCGGACGGGATCACACGCGAGAAGTCCATCAACAGCGCCGAGAACGAGACCTCGCCCGCGTAGGCCGCGCTCAGGAGCTGCTGCTGCGCCTGTGCCTCTGCCTGCAGGTCGGCGTACTTCTGCTTCTCGGCGATGCTCGCCTGGATCGAGGCGTTCGTGGCCTCCTGGGCCGCGATCTCGTCGTTCACGCTGCTCAACTCGTTGCTCTGCAAGAGGTAGAAGCCGAAGACCGCCGCGACCATGACGACGCCCGCGGCGACCACCCCGGAGGTCAGGCGCCGATATCGCTGCGCCTGCAGGATATCGGGGGGAAGGAGGTTGACCTGGCTCACGGTTCCCTCCCGGGGATCGCGAGCCCGACGGCGACGGCGAGGACGGGCTCAGCCTCCGCGAGCGCCTCATCGGAGAGCGAGAGCTGTGAGCGGGCGTGCTGGAACACCTTGCCGGCCTCGACCTCGACCGGGATCCGTTGGCGCAGCAGCTCGAGGAAGCCCTCCAGCTTCGAGCCGCCGCCGGTGACCAGCACGCGCGCGATGCGGGCCCCCTGCGCCTGGGCGGTGTAGAACTCCAGCGACGAGCGGATCTCGTCGACGAAGCTCGCGGCCCGCTGCATCGCGATCTCCTTGACCCGGCCCGTGTCGGGATGCTCCGCAACCTCGTCGCCGCCCTCCTGGTCGACGCGGGGCGGCGTCTCGAGCTCGACGTCCTCACCCCGCTTCAGCCGCTCGGCGACGTCGTCCTCCACGCCGATGCCGCGGGCGATCGCCAACGTCACGTCGCGCCCCCCCGACGGGAGGATGCGTACGAAGCGAACGGTGCCTCGCGCGTGCACCACGATGTTGGTCACGTGGGCGCCGATGTCGATGACCGCCTCGTCACCCTCGTCCTCGAGATCCATGCCGACGCCCGTCGTGCCGACCGAACGAACCATCGCGAAGGGAACGAGGTCGAGGCCGACCGGCTCGAGCTTGGCTCCGGTCGCTGCGGACACGACGGTGTCGACCATCTGTCGCTGTGCCGCGACCAGCAGCATGCGCAACATCTTGCGGTCGTCCTGTTCGAATTCCCCGATCGGGTCGTAATCGAGCACGGCCTCGTCGACGGCCATCGGGATGAACTCCTGCACCTGGAACCCGAGCGAGGCCCGGAGCTCCTTCTCGGGCAGGTAGGGCAGGGCGATCTCACGCACCACGACCCGCTGGTTGCCGACACCCATGTAGACGCGCTTGGCCTTGAACCCGCCGCGCTCCCACAGCTCGCGCAGGGCCTCGGTGACGACGTCGGGGTCCTTGACCTCCCCATTCTCGACCGCGCCGGCGGGCAAGGGCACCTGGGCGGCCTTGATCACGGTGGGCGGATCGCCCCCCGTGAGCTCGACGGCCCGCACCGCGGTCGAGCCGATATCGAGGCCGATGCGCCCCTTGGCCACTAGCCCCCCTCCACTTGGACGGAACGCTCCTCGAGGAAGCGCTGCAGCTCGGACTCGCGGATGCGGTAGCCCTTGCCCACCCGGACGGCGGGCAGCTCGCCGCTCTTGATCAATCGGTAGATCGTCATGTTCGACACGCGCATGCCGGCGGCGACCTCCGCGACCGTGAGCAGCGCTCCGGTCACGAACGGTTGCGCGTCGGCCATGCCGCTTCCTCCGTCACTTCAGTCACATCAGTTCACACCAGCCACATCGAGGTACATAAGTGCTGTTGAGACTGCTCACGAAACATCAGGGCACATGGCAAGTCAAACATCCGCCGGAACGTTGTGGGGAACGTGTGTTCGGGCGTTGATCGCTGCCCTCAGAGGGCCGCGGCGCTGAACGACCGCAGGTACCACTCGGCGATCGGCGCGCCCCAGAACGCCCCGACCACTGCGCCGGCCGCCATGTACGGCCCGAAGGGGATCATCGCCTTGCGGTTCCGACCGACGATCAGCGCCACGATGCCGCCGATCCCTCCGAAGAGCACGGCTCCGGCGGCTGCCACCCCGACGTAGCGCAGACCGACCGCACCGAGCACGACGCCGATCACGAGTGCCAGCTTCACGTCGCCCATGCCCATGCCCCGCGAGACGAGGGCGACGACGAACAGTAGGCCGCCGTAGAGCAGGGCGCCCGCCAGCGCGCGGACCGGATCGGTCCCGCCGTCGAAGAGCCACGCGACCACGACGTAGGCGCTGAAGCCCAGGAAGGCCGGGTAGGTGATGCGGTTCGGGATGATCCGATGCTCGATGTCGATCCAGGCGACGGCGGGCATCAACGACAGGAATGCCGCGATCATGGCCGCGAGCCAGATCTGCTCGTAGGCCGCGGCCGCGGCCACCACGAGCGAGGCGGTGGAGAGCTCGAGCAGGGGGTAGCGCGCCGAGATGCGCTCACCGCACGATCGGCACCGTCCCCGAAGGAGCACCCACGACAACACCGGCACATTGTCTCGGTTGCGGATCTCGGTGCCGCAGCTCGTGCAGCGCGAGCGGGGCTGCAGCACGCTCTCCCCCGCCGGCACACGCGAGACGACGACCGTCATGAAGCTCCCGATCGCGAGCCCGAACGGCAGCGCCACGAGGGCGCGGATCCATGCATCGCTCATCGGTGGAGGACGCTAACGCCGGGCAGACGGGTGGTGTGGGACCCGGGCACGCTGGACTGAGCCACTGGGCTACGCCCGCCCAATGAACTCAGCTGCCGCGAAGGAAGACCCGTCGCATCACGCGATGCAGCTGCGGTACGGGAGGTCACAGAGCTGCGCCGCGAGGAGGCCGAAGTAGGCGCCGCCGCCGGGCTCGGCGCCACCGATCCTGGCACCCTTCCACTTCAGTACCAAACAGTGGGCGCTCGAGTTCGGAGGGGGATTCCCGCCGCACTCTGCGGAGCCGGTCGTCTCGAAGGTCACGATGTTGGGCTGTCTGCTCCATGCGGTGATCACGCCGTTCGCGTCGACGGTGAGATTCGCTCCGTTTGCCCTGGCGCTGCCTTGGATGTAGCCGTCACCAGGAGTGGCGCAGGTGGCCATCAGGTCGAACGGGAGCGTCGCGGTCGGCGGGATCGCGCAGCTCAGGGCCTCCTGGCTCGGCATGTTGACGCCCATGATCTCGAACTGGGCGAAGCCGACCACGTTGTACTTGGGTTGCGGTGGGAACACCTGCGCGGGCTCACCGTCGCCCGGCGACACACCGACGATCGGGAAGTCCCTGATCTGGCCGGCCAGATCTTCGAGTGCCTGCCAGACGATGTTGTTGCCTCGGGCGCCATCGATCGTGCACACCCACGTGGCGTTCGGGTAGTTGAGGTCTTGGACCTCCACGGGATCCGCGCCGTTCATCCAGCCGGCGAGTTGGTCGGATCCACCGGAGTTGTTGCAGTCATCGCTCTTGCCGACGTCCCAACCCTCGCCGACGCTGAGGAAGCCGAAGTCGCCGCCGCCAGAGAGGTCGTTGTCCTCCCAGATGTAGCAGACGGTGTTTTCGGCCACGTTCGGCACGTCGCACCGGTTCCCCTGGAAGAACCCCTGATAGATCACGAGCGGGATCGGCCCGGTCGCACCGGCCGCACCCCACGACGCGGTGGCCCGCGACGTCACTTCCGACGTCTGGTCGAAGCCCAGCACGGGCGCGAAGAACAGGGATTGGTCGCTCTGGTAGCGCACCGACACGTGCCCGGTGACGTCGACGCCGCAGTTGATCGTCCACTGCTGCCCGCTCTCGGGATCGATGCCGGTGATGACGCCGCCGGTCAGCCCGCCGTCGGTGATCGGGACGTTCTTCGCCGCGTACTCGTCGGCGAGCGCCTCGGGGCTTCCGAGGGTCGCGTCGGCACACGACTGGGCGGCGGCGAGCGCGGCGGCGTCGGCGCCGTTGACCATCGCGCGGCGTCGCAGCAGCATGCCCCCGACATCGACCGTCAGCGCGACGCCGGCCATCAGCGCCACCAGCACGAGCGCGGTGATGACCGCGACCGCCCCTTCCTCCCGTCGGTGAGCTGTGCGGCGCATCGTCAGACCTCGCATCGGAAGCTCGCAGAGATCGTGGGCGTGAGGTGGATCGTCGGCACGAACGGGATCGGGACCACGATGCCGCCGTCGGGCAGGTTGGCCGTGTCATAGCTCACGGTCACGTCTTCGCCGACGCTCTCCTCGCCGTCACACAGGCGGCTCACCACGACGTCGCCGGCGTTCGGGATGGATCCGATCGAGGCGTCCTGCACCTTGGACTGGATCTCCCCGATCGTCGGGGCTCCGACCGCGGCCGCCCGGCCACCTTCACGGACCGCGCTGCGCAGGTTCTGCATCTTCATGAAGGCGATGCCGAAGTAGAGGATGCCGAAGATCAGCATGAACAGCAGCGGCGCGATCAGCGCGAACTCCACGGCGGACGCGCCGTCCTGCCGCTTCAGGAGCAACCTGCGCGTGCCCCGTGCCCGTTCGTTCTTCATCGCTCGGTCCTTCCACCTCGATCGAGGGTGAGCGTGCCTCCGAGCCGTCCGGCAGATCGCGTCCCTCGATGCGTATGGGAAGGGTGGCCGACACGCGGTAGGTCTCGCTACCGCCGGGCGACCCACATGCGCAGGCCGATGGTCGCGTAATCCCGTGCCGTGGACGCCTAGGCCGAACGGCTGAGCACCGGGTGGACGACTCCGGGGTCGGCGCTACTCGCGCAGGTCGAGCAACCGCTGCACCGGAGCGAGGTCGAACGGTTCCTCGCCCTTGGTCCCGAGCTCGACGATCAGGTGCTGCGCTCCTGCCTCGAGGAACGCGTCGAGCTGGTCGATCTCGTGGACCTCGATCAACACCGTGCGCTCGACCTCGGCCGGGTCTCGCCCGACGCGTTCGCACCAGGTGTCGAGCACGGCGTTCTTCGCCGCGTAGGTCTCGGGTGGTCCGAAGCTGTTCCAGAGCTGCGCGTGCTCCGCGACGAGCCGCAGCGTGAACTTCTCCCCACTCCCGCCGATCAGGATCGGCATCGGGTCACGGACCGGCGGCGGATCGAGCTTCCCGAGCCGTGATTCGATACGGGGCAGGGCGGCAGCGAGCGCCCGCAGTCGGTCCGGCGCCGTGCCGAACTCGTAGCCGTACTCGTCGTAGTCGCGCCGGAACCACCCCGCACCGATGCCCAGGATCAGCCGGCCCCCGCTCAGGTGGTCGACCGTGCGTGCGACGTCGGCGAGCAGGTCGGGGTTCCGATAGCTGTTGCAGGTGACCATCATGCCGAACTCGGCGCGCTCGGTGTCACAGGCCATCGCCGCGAGCAACGTCCATCCCTCGAAGTGATGGCCGTCGGGCCCGTCGTACAACGGGAAGAAGTGATCCCACGTCCAGATCGAGTCGACCCCCATCACATCGGCGTCGCGCCAGCCTCGCCGGAGGGTCTCGATCGTCGTGTGCTGCGGATGGAACTGTGCCCCCACCTTGAACCGGGTCACGGCATCTCCCTCGTCGCGTCGCGGGAGCCCTCGAGTTGAGCCCCATCGGGGCGACGCTATCGCAGGTGAGGCCGGAGGCTCAGTGGACCACGACGGCCGAGGCGGGCGACCACCTCGAGGACTCGCCGAGCCCCGCGTCGCGCATCCGCGCCCGGAAGCGGTATGGGCCCCTCTTCGACGGTTCGAAGGTGTCACGGCGGATCACGACCCCGTTGCGCCACGTGCTCCACGTCGCCCCGGGGCGTCGGATCTGCACGTCGTAGACGTGGTCGCCGGTGGCCGCCGCGGACGCCCAGACGAGCATGAACGTGGCGTGCCGGCGACCGGCCGCCGGCGCCGCTCGCATCGGCACGGAGACGCGCCCGGCCATGCCGTCGTGGGGCGTGCAGACGAAGTTGTAGACGCCGGCCGCCTCGTACGTGAACGACAGGCTCGGGCCGCTGCCCGGGGGGACGTTCCCCGAATCGAACAGCTCGAGGCCCGAGCTGTCGGTCGCCGTATGCGTGATGTCGCCGACGAAGTCGAACGTCACGGTGTCACCACGACCGATCGTCGGGGCGCCGGGGGCGAAGTAGAAGTCGTCGACCGCGATCGTGAGCGCTCCCGGAGGCTCGGCACCATGGGGCCCAGCCGTCGGGGCGCCCACGGCGGTCGGGCCGGGCAGCATGACGCATGCCGAGACGATCACCGTCGCCAGGCCGATCCCCCGTCGCATCCCTCAGGGTATCGGCGCGGGCATGGGCGTGACTGGAGCGGCACCTACGATGTGGCGGCGATGAGCGTTCCCGCCCCCACACGCATCGGCAGCCCGCGAGACGCCCTGCGCCACGCCGACTTCCGCCGGCTCTTCGCGATGAGGCTCGTCAGCCAGTCTGCCGACGGGCTGATCCAGGCGGCGCTCGTCGCCTCGCTCGTCTTCTCCCCTGAACGCGCGACCACGGCCGCGAGCTTCGCGCTCGCCTCGGCGATCGTGATCGTGCCCTACTCGGTGATCGGCCCGTTCGTCGGGGTCTTCATCGACCGCTGGTCTCGCCGGCGCATCATGGTCGTGGCGCCGCTGCTGCGGGCCGCGCCGGTGTTCCTCGTGCTCGCGAACCCCACCCGTCAATCCGCCCTCTACTACGGCGGGGCCCTGTTCGTGACGTCGGTGAATCGGTTCTTCCTCGCGACCGCCCAGGCGGTCGTGCCGCGCCTCGTGCCGACCGAGGACCTGCTCGCGGCGAACTCGATCGCGACCGTGGGGGGCACGGTCGCCCTGCTCGTCGGCGTCTTCGCCGGTGGACTCGTCGCCGACGCGTTCGGCACGGTGGCGATCGTCGTACTCGCTGCCGCGATGTGGGTGTCCGCCTCGATGCTCGCGCGAAGCATCCGCAGCGACCTGCGTCCGCTGCAACTGCCCGAGTCGCCTGAGCTGCTTCGGCACCAGGTGCGGCGGGTGGGGGTGGAGTTCGTGCAGGGGCTGCGCCACATCGCGCACACGCCCCGAGCGGTCGGGCCGATCACCTCGATCGGACTCGACCAGGTCGGCCAGGGGCTGATCCTCGTGCTCGCGATCGTCGTCTTCCGAGAGCGCTTCGAGCAGGGGGTGGGGTCGTTCTCGTGGCTGATCGGCGCGGGCGGCGTGGGGGTGTTCGCGGGCCTCGCGACCGTCGGCGCCCTCGACCGGCGGTTCCCGAGGGAGCGCATCATCGCCGGCTCGTTCGCCGTGGGCGGTGTCGCGATCCTCGCGGTGAGCCTGCTCGTCCGCCCATGGACCCTGTTGCTCGCGAGCTTCGTCGTCGGCCTCACGTTCGCGTGGAAGAAGGTGCCGGTCGACACGATGGTGCAAGAAGCCGTGCCCGACGGTCTGCGCGGTCGCGTCTTCGCCGCCTACGACGTCGTCTACAACATCGCACGCCTGACCGCTGCGCTGCTCGCGGTGCCCCTGCTCCCGGCGCTCGGGGTACAGGGCTCCGCCGCGCTCGTGGGCATCGCCTTCCTGCTCTGGGTGCCGGTACTGCCCCGATGGCTCGCTCGGGCACCCGAGATCCGGCTGCGGTTCGTCGAGGGGGGGAGAGCGGAGGAATGGCCCCGAGCCGTGGTCTGGGGTGGTGTCGAGGAGCCCGTCGATGTCCTGCGCAGCGCGCTCGACGAGCGCGAGGGCGTGCGGGTGCGGAGATTCCGGCTATCCCTCGAGGATGGCACCGTGATCGACGTGAGCCGCGACGAACCCGACGGCGACTGGCGCATCGATCGCGAGCTCCTCGACGACTGAGCGCGTGGGTAGTGCCCAGGTTCCCATACGACAACATACGTAGCCCTACTTACTTAGGTCACGGTAGCTAGTTTCCCCGTGCCATAGGTATCGACCTCGACGTGGCCCGCGGGCATCATATGCCTCGAGAAGAGGGCCTTCGGGCCCTCGGGACGGTTCCGTCCCTCACCGCGTAGCCCGGGATCCCCCTCGCGGGCTCACGGGGCCGGAGTCGGCCGGGAACGCGCCTCTGCAGAGGTGACTCCCGCGCCGTCTCCGGCTCGACCCACGTCGCGCAACTACCGCGCGGGGATCGCCGATCCGGCGCTCGTGTCGAGTCCCTCGTTCGCCTGCGTCTGACCATCGCCGATCGCGCGTCGTCGCGCCGCGAGCAGGGCGACGCCCAGCGCGATGGCCACGAGGCCGCTGATCGCGAACCCCACGCGCGCGCCCAGGTGCTCGCCGATCACACCGGCGATCGGAGCGCCGATCGGGGTCGAGCCCAGGAAGACGATGCCGTAGAGCGCCATCACCCGGCCCCGCGCCTCGGGCCTCGCGTTCAGCTGCAGCATCGTGTTGCCGGTGATCATGAACGCCATGATCGTGAAGCCCATCGGGATCATGGCGGCGCCCGCGAACCAGAGCGTGGGGGCGAGGCCGGGGAGCACGAGCGAGACACCGGCCGCGACGGCCCACAGCGCGAGGTCGCGCATCCGCGGCTCGGCCACACGGCTCGCCATCACGATCGCGCCGACGAACGACCCGATGCCGGCGAGGGCCGAGAGGGCGCCGAACGTGCCGGCGTCGCCGTCGAACGTGCGCTCGGCGAGCAGCGGCACGAAGACCGCGAAGTTGAACGACACCGTGAACACGACCGCCATCGCGATCAGGGGACGTCGCAACTCGTCGGTCGCCCACACGTACTTCAGACCCGCCACGAGGTGGCCGCGCTCGCGGGTCGAGCGCTTCTGCGGATGCAGTTCAACGGGACGCATCGCGAACAGCGCGATCAGCACGGCCGCGTAGGAGATGCCGTCGATCAGGAAGCAGGTCGCGATGCCCACCGTGGCGATCAACACGCCCGCGATCGCGGGGCCGAAGATGCGCGAGCCGGTGAACGCCGCCGAGTTCAAGCTCACCGCGTTGCGGACGTGTTCCTCGCCGACCATCTCGATGTAGAAGCTCTGCCTCGAGGGGTTGTCGATCGCGGTCACCACGCCCGAGGCGAGCGAGAGCACATAGACCATCCAGAGCTCGGCGACGTCGGACGCGACGAGGGCCCACAGCGTGAGCGCGACGACGCCGTACGCAGCCTGGGTCGCCATCAGGATGTGCCGCTTGTCGAACCGGTCCGCGAGCACACCGCCGTACGCGCCGAGCAGCAGCACGGGCAGGAAGTAGAGCGCGATGTTCGCACCCAGCGCGGTGCCGCTGTCGGTGAGCTGCAGCACGAGCCAGGCACTCGCGGTGAAGTTCATCCACGTGCCGATCGCCGAGACCGTCTGGCCGAACAGGTACAGGCGGAAGTTGCGCGACGTGCGCACCGACGAGAACGTGCGGCCGATCGCCGCGGTCACCTTCGGGCTCACGGCGTCGCCTCGGTGATGCGATCGATGATCTCAGCCGCTCGGTCGAGGGTCGCGAGCTCCTCGGCGTCGAGCTTGCGCAGGCGCTGGGCCAGGTACCGGTCCGTGCGGCGGCGAACGGTGCGCATCAGGGCGCGGCCGGTGGGCGTGAGCTGCACCCACGACACGCGCCGGTCGATCGGATCGGGCGTGCGCTCGACGAGGCCCTCCTCGACCAGGGCGCCGAGGATGCGGGTGACGGTCGGCTTGCGCACCTGTTCGTGCGCGGCGAGGTCCCCCGCCGTGATCGGCCCGTGCCGCTCGATCGTGGAGAGCGCAGCCATCAACGTGGGCGAGATGCCGGCCTGGCTCTCGCGTCGCAGGGTGCGCGATGCGCGGAACACCGACAGCCGCAGGTGGGAGGCGAGGCCTGCGCGGTCGGTGACGGGGGGAGCAGTCGGCATGATCACCACGATAGTTCACATCGCTAACTAATGTCACACGGACGGCACCCATGCGCGGGTTCTGCCACGGACAGGGCTATCGTGGCGACCGGGGCCCCGGCGGGACGCAGGGGGATGGGAGCGCGAGATGGATCCGCGGCACAACGGACACGGCGCGCGCGAGGCACCCGGCGCCGGACGCCGGCGGCGGATCGCGATCGGGGTCGCGATCGCGGTACTTCTCGTCCTGGTACTCGCCGCGGGATACCTCCTGGTCACCCGAGACGACGACCCTGCACCCTCGGCCGCCGCCCATTCGACCGGCGCGATTCACATCGTGAGATCTCCCGGTTCGGCGCAGATCCGGGGATAGGGTCGGGTGCATGGACCATGCCGACCACGAGCCTGGCACGATGCAGGAGTGCCCGGAGTGCCGGGCAATCGCCGTGGAGCCCGGCTGGTACAAGGCGATGCGCGAGGAGCGCGTGATCGCGGCACCGACCGATCGGGTGCGCGTGCCTGATGCGGGTGAGACCGACATCGACGTGGTCGTTCCCGAGGTACCCGCCCGACCCGACGTCGAGGTGCTCGACCTCGAGGGCGCCCGACGGCGCGACTAGCGGCCTCGGTAGCCTTCCGTCCGTGACCCGCGATTGGAACGCCGCCGCGTACGACAGCCTGCCGATCCCGATGACCCGGTGGGGCGAGACCGTGCTCTCATGGCTCGAGCTCGGCGGGGACGAGCGGGTGCTCGACGCCGGGTGCGGCACGGGACAGGTCACCGCGGCGCTGCTCGAGCGGCTCCCCCGGGGCGACGTCGTGGCCCTCGACGGTTCCGCCTCGATGATCGAGCGGGCGCGCGAGCGGCTCGGCGAGGACCGCGTGACGTACGTGGTCGCCGACCTGCAGGAGGCGCTGCCGATCGAGCCTCAGGTCGACGCGGTTCTGTCGACGGCGACGTTCCACTGGGTGCTCGACCACGACGCGTTGTTCCACAACCTGGCCGCCGTGATGCGCCCGGGAGCCCAACTGGCCGCCCAGTGTGGGGGCGAGGGCAACATCGCGTCGGTCGAGGCGGCACTGCGCGACATGGGCGAGGACTTCGTCGGCCGCAAGCACTTCGCGGCACCCGCCGAGACCGTGCGCCGGCTCGGGGCCGCGGGATTCACGGCGGTGGAGGTCTGGCTGCACGAGGAGCCTTCACCGGTGCCCGCCGAGGATCTCGAGCCTTACCTGGATGCGATCTGCCTGGGTGATCACGTCCAGGCCATGGGCGAGGACCAACGGCGGCGCTTCGTACACGAGGTCGCGAAGCGCATGCCCGCGCCCGTGATCGACTACGTGCGGCTGAACATCCGGGCCCGGCGAGGGTCGTCAGTTCCCGAGTAGGCCGTACCAGAGCAGCCCCGCGAGCGCGCTCGCGCCGATCACCGGCAACACCTTCCAGCCGAAGCGCCACAGCCCGACGAACGCCACCGCTGCGATCGTCGCCGCGAAGACGTCGATGCTCGACCACACCGGCGAGGGGACCTCGAAGCGGCCGAGCAGCCTGGCCGTGCCCACCTGCTCGAACAGCGTGGCGATCGCGAACGTCACGGCGAGGTTCGCGATCACGCCGACCACGGCGGCCGTCACGGTCTCGAGCGCGGCGGCCAGGCGGCGGTTGCCCCGAAGTCCCTCGATGTAGGGCGCACCGAGGAAGATCCAGAGGAAGCAGGGAGCGAACGTGGCCCACACCGCCACGAAGGCGCCGATGCTGCCCGCCACGAGAGGATCGAGCTCGCCGGGGTTCTGATAGGCGCCCACGAACCCCACGAACTCGAGCACCATGATCAGCGGGCCGGGCGTGCTCTCGGCGAGCCCGAGGCCAACGACCATCTGGCCCGGCAGCAACCATCCGTATGTCTGCACGGCGGCGACGTTCACGTAGGCGAGCACGGCGTAGGCGCCGCCGAACGTGACGAGCGACGCCCGGGAGAAGAACCAGCCCATCTCGGTGAGGGTGTCGCCGGGGCCACGCCAGGCGGCGATCGCCGCGATCGGCACGAGCCAGACGAGGAGGCCGATCACAAGGGTGCGCGCGGCCCTCGCTCTCGACGGCACTGTATGAGAGGCACGAGGCGCATCGTCACGGATCGCGATGCGCTCCTGCTCCTCGAGCTCGTGCGCGACCCCGACGTCGAACAGGTCCGGGCGCATCGCGCCGCCCGCGAAGCCGATCAGCACGGCTCCGAGCACGATCAGAGGGAACGGCACGTGCAGGAGGAAGATCGCCACGAAGGCAGCGATCGCCACGCCGAGCATGAGCCCGTTGGCGAGCGCCTTCGTGCCGATACGGATCGTGGCGGCCGCGACGATCGCGATCACGGCGGGGGCGAGGCCGGCGAAGACCGCACTCACCCACGTGACGTCGCCGTGCACGGCGTAGAGCCAGCTCAGGCCGAACATCACGAACACGCTCGGCAACACGAACGTGATGCCGGCGACGAGGCCGCCCCTCACGCGGTGCAGGAGCCAGCCGAGGTAGATCGCGAGCTGCTGGGCCTCGGGACCGGGCAGCAGCATGCAGAAGTTCAGCGCGTGCAGGAACCGGCCGTTCGAGACCCACTTGCGCCGATCGACGATCTCCTCGTGCATGAGGGAGATCTGTCCCGCCGGACCGCCGAAGTTTATGAACCCCAGCGTGATCCAGAAGCGAGCGGCCTCGCGGAACGAGACGCCGTGCTCGGGTGGGTCGGCGGGGTTCACCTCGCGAGTGTAGGGCGGCGTCCCCCGTGTGAGGGGTCCGAGGGCGGGTCAACGGGCCGGGCCTACTCGGCAAGGACCT
The DNA here is from genome assembly GCA_041287635.1 of Actinomycetota bacterium. Classification (GTDB taxonomy): domain Bacteria; phylum Actinomycetota; class UBA4738; order UBA4738; family HRBIN12; genus JAOUEA01. The sequence goes on from JBGGNG010000204.1 coordinate 57,530, forward strand.
CCGTGTTCTGACGCAGGCGAAACTACGGAGGTCCTTGCCTAGTTGCGTCGAGCGAACACGGAAGGCGCGAGCGCGGGCAACCATGCCACCGCCGAACCGGCCGGCGACGCTCCGCTCAGATGAACAGCGAGACCGCAGCGTCGCGCATGTGCGCGAGCGCGGTCGCCGCGCCGATCGGTTCCTCGAGCCCGTCGATCAGGTCCGAGCGCTTCAGACCGAGCAGGTCCATCGTCATCTGGCACGGGATCAAGCGCACGCCGAGGTCCTGCGCCGTCGCGATCAGCTCGTCGGGGGCCGCCACCTGACGGTCGCCGGCGAGCTTCTTGAACATCGCCGGCCCCGCGCCCGCGAAGTTGTAATGCGACAGCTTCGCCTTCTGCGCCGAGCCGGGGTTCATCGCGCTCATCATCTTCTGCATCCAGTTGTCGCCGGTGATGCGCACGCCGGGCTTCACGATCGCGAACAGACCCCAGAACGTGAAGAACACCGTCGACTCCATGCCGCTCGCCGCGGCGGTCGTCGCGAGGATCGTCGTCGGCCAGATGCGATCGAGGTCGCCGCCCCACGCGATGATCGTCAGCTTGTTCGTCTTCTTGACGGCGCCCGACGCCGCCGCTTCCAGCGCCTCGATGCGGGCCAGCAGCTCGGCGTAGGTCGGCTCCGCGCCCTCGAGCACCCGGTCTTCGGTCGTGGCCACGTCAGACCTTCCGCACGAGGTAGCGGTACTCGCCGTCTGCCTCGCTCGACTCGAGCAGCTCGTTGCCGCTGATCTCGGCCAAGCTCGGGATGTCGGAGCGCGAGCCGGGATCGGTCGCGAGCAGCTCGAGCAGGTCGCCCGAGGACGCCTCCTTCAGCGCCTTGGCGAGGGAGACGAGCGGGCCGGGGCACGACTGACCCCTGGCATCGACGATGGTGGAAACGGTCGTGGACACGGGTGCACCTCCGGTGCGGTGGTGGGACGAGGAGCGGAGCGGTGGAGCGCGCGGCGCGAAGCGCCGTCCCTGGTCAGCAGGAACAGCAGATGCGATCGGGGATCATGGCCCCCACGATGCCGGCTTCGCGTGTGCAGATCATTTGCAGGTGCAACAGTCTAGACCACCCTGGTGTTCCCGGGCAAACGACGGACCCTCACGGCACCGCCGGAGTCGTCAGGCATCCCTCGGAGCGGCCGAGCTGACGCAGACCCTCGAGGTCTCCCGGGCCGAGGCCGGCGACACCGCCTCCGGCCGGATGCATCAATTGCCCCCGTTCGTCCACGTGGTCCAGGCCCATCACGTGCCCCCACTCGTGCAGCACGACCGGGCCCTGAGCGTCGGGGAAGCCGAAGCCGGGCGGGTTCGGATCCTCGGCGTTGATCGCGATCCATCCGCTCACGATCACGTCGGCCCCGCGCGGGGTGAACGGTGCAGCGACCCCCGCCGCCACGTCGCCGTCGCTGTCGAACGACACCTGTGACGTGTCTGGATCGACCCACGTGACGAGCACCGGCGCCCACCGGTCGCCGTAGCGATCGACCTGCACCATGTCGCGGCGTCGTTCGAGCACCTCGTCGCTCAGCCCGTCGTAGGAGAACGTGATGCCGGTTGCCGCCGAGATCCGCCGCACGGCCTCCTGCACGTCGTCGAGCGACCCGGCGGGAGCTTCGGCGACGTTCACGACGTAGTGCACCGCCTCGCACGGGTTCCAACGGACGGGGTCCCCGTCGAAGTCGCGAGCGATGAACCGGTACTCGTCGGTGTGCTCGCTCGGGTCGTATCGGATCACGAACGACGTGACCAGCGCGCCGAGCACCATCACGATCGTGATGAGCGCCGAGCCGACCACCCATGCCGGGAACCGCCGGCGCGGCGGGGTCGGTTCGTACGGCGGCCAGGCCTCCGGCCACAGGTCGGGGCGGGGTGGAACCGGGGGAAGCATCGTGAACAGGGGAGGCTCCTCGGAGGACGGGCCGTACCCATCCATCGTAGGGGAGACTCCACGTCTTGAGGGTCGGCCTCTCGGTAGCATCGGCGCCGTGAACGCCCGCACCTCCCCCCGCCCCGTCGCCTGACCATGGCCGTCGCCGTCATCGCCGCGTGGATCGCCTCGACGGCCCTGCCCTCGGTCGCGGTCGAAGATGACGAGATCTTCCAGGTGAACACGACCGTCGACGGGTTCGACGGTGTCTGCGACGACGCGCATTGCTCCCTTCGGGACGCGATCGCGGCGGCCGCACCACGCGACACCATGCTGGTGTCTCCCGGGTTCTACGCGTTGACCGTGACGGGGAGCGGTGGCGTCGGCGAGGGCGATATCGATCTGCGCTCGGCGGTCACGATCGAGGGCGAGGGCGAGACCGGGGTCTTCATCGACGCGTCGGCCCTCGGGCAGCGCGCCTTCACGCTCGGGGTGGCGGACGCCGGGAAGCGGTACGTGCTCGAGGGGCTCACGATCTTCGGGGCGCGCGATCCGGCGATCGACGGGGCCTCGGTCAAGGTCGTGAGCGGAACCGGTGTGCTTTCCGGCGTGACGGTCTCCGGCTCGCAGGGTGACGACGGCGGCGCGGTCTGGTCCGGTCCCGGCACCACTCTGACGGCGACGGATTCGCTCTTCATCGGGAACTCGGCCGCCGGCACCGGCGGAGCGATCCACAGCGAAGGGGCGCTGTCGGTCGACGGGATCACGATGACGGGCAACACCGCGATCGACGGCGCCGGGCT
>JBGGNG010000205.1:0-5021 GCA_041287635.1 Actinomycetota bacterium
CGGGGAGGAGCGGCACCCGGATGCCTTCGCGGCGCCCGAGCAGCACGCCCCGCGTGATGGCCTTCGAACCATACTTGTCGCGCACGTCGTCGAGCGTTGCGTCGATCGCCGGCCCCGTCGAGCGGTCGAACGGCAGGGCGAGCTGGATCGCCCCGTCGTCGTGGAGCTGGGTGAAGCTCACCCCGATCAGCGTGATGCCCCGCTCCCGGATCGTCGGCATGGCCGCCGCGAGCAGGACCCTGCCGATCGCGAGGATCGTCGCGGTGTCGGCCGTGGCCTCGGGCATCGTGTGCGAGCGCGTCGCCCGGGTGAGATCGTCGAACCGCAGGCGCAGGACGACCGTCCGGCAGACGCGGTGTGCCGCGCGGAGACGACGAGTCAACCGATCGACCAGCGCGAGCAGGTCGGCATCGAGTGACGCGGGCGATCGGGGTCGGCGGCCGAGCGCCCGCTGGGTGCCGATCGAGCGACGGCGTCGACCGGTCTCGACCGGCCGCGGGTCGCGATTGTGGGCGAGGGCGCGGAGATGCCGGCCCGAAGCGCGTCCGAGGATCAGCACCAGCGCGGCCTCGCCGAGCTGCGCGACCTCGGACACCGTGGTGATAGACCGGTCCCTAAGCTTGCGGGAGGTGACGGGACCGACGCCCCACAGACGCTCGACCGGGAGTGGATGGAGGAACTCGAGTTCGCCGTCCGTGGGCACCACGAGCAGGCCGTCGGGCTTCGCGACCCCGCTCGCCACCTTGGCGAGGAACTTCGTCCTCGCCACGCCGACGGTGACCGGCAGCCCGACCCTGTCCAGGACGTCGCGGCGCAGCCGCACCGCGATCTCCGTCGGCGTGCCCGAGATGCGCCGCAGGCCCCCGACGTCGAGGAACGCCTCGTCGATCGAGAGCCCTTCCACGAACGGCGTCGTGTCGTGGAACACTTCGAACATCGCCGTGCTCGCCGCGCTGTAGGCATCCATCCGGGGCCTGACGACGATCGCGTGCGGGCACAGACGGCGTGCCTGGACCTCGCCCATCGGCGTGCGGACGCCGTGGGCCTTGGCTTCGTATGAGGCGGCCAGGACGACGCCGCCCCCGACGATGACGGGGCGTCCCCGAAGCGACGGGTCGTCCCGCTGCTCCACGGACGCATAGAAGGAGTCCGCGTCGGCGTGCAGGATCGTGCCTTCGTTCGACACCGCTGCATGCTCGCATCCGCCGCCGACATCCTCAGCCAGTTCGGACGACGTCAGCGCCCTTCCTGAGCCGGCTGCTTCCAGAGGGCGCGCAGCAACCACGCGATCAGCACGATCCAGAGCAGGCGCTGGCCGAGCCCCGTCCACCTCGTGTCGTGGAGCACCGGGGCGATCGCCGCGAGCACCGCGGCGGTGAGCGCAAGCCCGATGCCCACACGACCCAGCGGCACGTCCGACCAGCGTCGCGCTGCGGGTATCGAGTGAACGAGGGCGATCCCGACGACGGCGACGGTGGCCGAGATCGACGCGAGGCTGTGGATCGCGTCGCTGGAGGAAGGGCCGCCCGTCTCGAACACCCCCGAGACGATCATCCCGACGCCGGCCGCGAGCGTCGTCGCCGGGATGATCCACGTGATCCCGCGTGGTCTCTCCCTCACGAGCGCCAGACCGAGCGTCGCGAGCGCGAAGCCGAGCGCGACGAACGCCGTGTTCATCATCCAGCCATGGGGTCCGATGGCGTACTCGCTGAGCCGATGAGAGGCAGGAGGGAGATCGGCTCGCACGAGGTGAAGGACGACGAGCAACACACCGCAGACGAGCAGCCCCGTGGTCGTGACGAGCCGCGCTCCGGTTCTCACGTCGGCCGGAAGGCCTTGCCCCTGACGTGCAACGCGGTCAGCAGGAACCAGAGGAGGACCGCGAGGCTGAGCAGCCGCTGCACGGCCCCGGACCACCCGGTTCCGGCGCTCGTCGGGGTGGCCGCGGCGAGCACGGCCGCGGCGACGGCGAGCGCCGCGGCGGCCCACCGGAAGGACCACCACCGCGCGTCCTTCCTGCACGCCAGTGCGAACAGGAACATCGCCGTGATGAGGAGCACGAACGCCGCGACGGAGGCGTAGCTGTGGATCACCTCCTCGAGCGTATCCGGCACGAGGGGCCGTTCCACCTCGAACACGCCGGAGGCGATGAGACCGACTCCGGCCGCCGCGAGCAGCACGGGCATCAGCACCGTCGGGCCCCGATGATCGATCGCTCGACGCAGCCGGAACGCGAGCGCCAGCGAGGCCAGGCCGAACGTGTAGAAGACCACGGTCATCACGCGGCCGTGCGACCCGTTCGCGTACTCGCTCATCACCTGGCGAAGTGGGTCGATGTCTCCCCGCGTGATGTGCAGCAGCATCACCGCGCCGAAGCACGCGATCGCCAACAGGACGGCGACGAGCGATGCGCCGGTCGCCCGGTACTCGACGGGGGGCGCCGCGCCACCGTCCGCGTGCTCGTCCGGGATCGTCACCAGCTCACCCTTTCAGCCGCCCAGCAGGCAGGGGAGGAGTTCGAGCACGACTATGGCCAGCGTGATGCTCCCGCGCAAGGGCTAGATTGCGACCGTGGACGACGAAGAGGGGTACTTCGACGAGAGCGTGGCCGCGACGTACGACGAGTCGTCCTCGGACATGTTCGCCTCGGCTGCCGTCGAACCGGTCGTCGACGTCCTCGCCGCCCTCGCAGGGAGCGGGCGCGCGCTCGAGCTCGGCATCGGCACGGGGCGGATCGCCCTGCCACTCGTGGAGCGCGGCGTGCCGGTGCACGGCATCGAGCTCTCGACGGCGATGGCCGCGCGGCTGCGCGCGAAGCCCGGCGCCGATCAGATCGGCGTGACGATCGGGGACTTCTCGACGACCGAGGTCGGCGGATCGTTCTCGCTCGTCTACCTCGTCTTCAACACGATCATGAACCTGACGACGCAGGCGGCCCAGGTGGCGTGCTTCCGAAACGTGGCTGCGCACCTTGAGCCCGGTGGGTGCTTCGTGATCGAGGTCATGGTGCCGAACCTCCAGCGGCTGCCGGCCGGCGAGATCTTCCATGTCTTCCACGGCAGCGAGGACTCCTGGGGGATCGACGAGTACGACGTGGCCACCCAAGGCCTGACGTCGCACCACCTCGAGACGGTCGACGGCAGGTTCGAGCGCTTCTCGGTTCCCTTCCGCTACGTGTGGCCCGCGGAGCTCGACCTGATGGCGCAGCTCGCCGGCATGACGTTGCGCGAACGCTGGGCAGGGTGGAACCGGGAGCCGTTCACGAACGACAGCCGTCAGCACGTGTCGGTGTGGGAGATGCCGGCGGGCTGAACGTCGCGGTCGTGTGACGGATCGGCCGGTTGTGTGGTGCGGCCATGGCACCTGCGTGACGGTCCGGTCGTGAGCCTTGTGCCACCCGTCGGCAGCCTCCGATGCTGCGTCCCATCACTCGACAAGGGAGGGACGACGTGTCGGACACCCGCGCCGCCGCGGACGCACCGGGAGCACGTCGGTCACGGCGGCCCCTGCGCGTGAAGATGATCCTCCCGTCGCTGGTCGAGGCGAATGCGCCCGGCTACCGCCCCATCAAGTACGCGTTGTTCCCGCCGCTCGGCCTCGCGGGTCTCGCCGGCTACCTCGATCCCGACGACGAGGTCGAGCTGCTCGACGAGCACGTGCAGGCGCCGCTCGGGCTCGACGACGCGCCGGATCTGCTCGTGATGACCGTCTACATCACGTCGGCGCGACGCGCGTGGGAGATCGCCGACCGGTACCGGGCGCGGGGCACCTACGTCTGCGTCGGTGGGCTCCACCCCACGTCGCTGCCGGACGAGGCCGCCGCGCACGCCGACACGGTGTTCATCGGTCCCGGTGAAGGAGCATGGCAGGCGTTCCTCGCCGACTTCCGGGCGGGGCGTCCGAAGTCTCGGTACGAGGTCGGTGCGAGCATGCGCTCGCTGGCCGGCATCCCGCCCGTGCGTCGGGACCTGATCGATCGACGCCGCTACCTCTGCCCGAACTCCATCGTCGTGTCGCGCGGCTGCCCGCACCACTGCGACTTCTGTTACAAGGACGCGTTCTTCGAAGGCGGCCGCTCCTTCTATACGCAGACCGTCGACGAGGCGCTCGCGGAGATCGACCGGCTCCCCGGCAAGCACCTCTACTTCCTCGACGACCATCTGCTCGGCAACGAGCGGTTCGCTCGCGGGCTCTTCGAGGGCATGAGCGGCATGGGGCGCCTGTTCCAGGGGGCGAGCACGGCGCAGGCGATCCTTCGCGGCGATCTGATCGAGCGCGCCGCGGCCGCCGGCATGCGCAGCGTGTTCGTCGGCTTCGAGACCCTCAACCCCGAGAACCTGCGCCGCCACGACAAGCGGCAGAACCTGGGCCGCGATTACGACGAGGTGATCCGACGTTGCCACGATCTCGGCGTGATGGTGAACGGCAGCTTCGTGTTCGGCCTCGACGACGACGGGCCCGACGTCTTCGACCGCACGGTGGAGTGGGGCGTCTCGCATAGCCTCGAGACGGCGACGTTCCACATCATGACGCCGTACCCCGGCACCGCCCTGCACAGCCGCCTCGCCGACGAGGGGCGCATCGTCACCGACGACTGGGAGCTCTACGACACCCGCCACGTCGTCTTCGAGCCGGTTCGCATGACCTCCGAGCAACTCGAGGCCGGCTACTGGCGCGCGTACCGGGACTTCTATCGATGGTCGGCGATCTGGAACGGCGCGGCGGGCCAGGACACGCTGAAGGCCCGGGCGCGACACCTCGCCTACGCGGGCGGCTGGCGCAAATTCGAGCCGCTGTGGGATCTCATCATCCGCGCCCGGCGCGTGAACAGCATGCTGCCCGCCCTGGAACGAACGCTCGACGGGGGAGGGCTGGCTGTGCCAGCCCTCCCACGTGCCCGATCACGAGGTCGGCTGGAAGAACCGACTCAACGCCCGTCGGGCGACGAGCTTGCCGATCTACGCGCCGACACGGTCCCCCGTCCTGAAGTGGATGCCCGACCACACCCGTGAGTCCACGGC
>JBGGNG010000206.1:0-23120 GCA_041287635.1 Actinomycetota bacterium
CCGACGTCGTGCTCCTCGACCTGGGCCTGCCCGATGCCAGCGGGGTGGAGGCCGGCCGCGCGATCCTGCGGGCCCGCCCCGAGACCGTCATCGTCGCGCTCACCGCATCCACCACCCGGACCGACGTGACCGCGGCGCTCAAGGCGGGCTTCCGTGGCTACGTCGCGAAGGACGCCCCGCTCCGCTCGGTCGTCAAGGCGATCCAAAGCGGCCTCGACGGGCGGGTGGCGGTGATCCCGCCCTCGCGGTCGGTCTCGAGGTCTTCGTCGGACCGCTCGTCGCCGATGGCCCTCATGGCCAATGGCCTGACGGCGCGGGAACGAGAGGTCCTGGGGTTGATCGTCGATGGCTCCGGGAGCGTGGAGATCGCCGATCGTCTCGGTATCACGACGAACACTGTGCGGACGCACGTGCAGGCGATCCTCACGAAGCTGCAGGTCCATTCGCGGTTGGAGGCGGCGGCGTTCGCCGTCCGACACGGCTTGGTGGAGCGGTCCGTTGCGTCCAGCCAGCGAGACTGGATGAACAGCATGGCGGCTGGCTAGTCCGTCCCGCGTAGCCGGCCTACCCCCGGGGGGGCAGGTGCGACGTCGACGGGAGCGTAGCATGGTCGCGGATCGGGCCAGTCCCGGCCCTGGAACGGAGCGGTCGGAGACGGGCATGGGCGGAACGCATCGAGGCAGGATCCGGGTTCTGGTCGCGGACGAGTTCGCGCTCTTCCGCCAGGCGGTTCGGATCGTACTGGAACGTGAGGCCGACCTCGATGTCGTGGCCGAGGCCGGTTCGAGCTCGGACGTGGTCGTCGAGGGGGAGCGGACGCGTCCCGACGTCGCCCTGTTGGGGGTCTCATCCTCGACCCTCGACGGCGTGGCGGTGTCGGCGACGATGCGCGAGCGGGTTCCCTCGTGCCGCGTCATCGTGCTGTCCGACGACCCGGATGATGCGGCGCTGCGCATTGCGGTCGAGGCCGGCGCGGCGGGCTACCTCACGAAGTCCATCCCGATGGCGGAGCTGATCGACGCGATCCGATCGGTGCATCGGGGCGATACGCTCGTGCCGCCCGACATGTTGGGGCCCCTTTTCGAGGGGCTCTTCTCGCAGCGACGCGAGCAACGCGACGCCTTACGGCTGCTCTCGCTGCTCAGCCGTCGCGAGCAAGAGGTGCTGCGCCTGCTCGTCGACGGAGCCGGCAACGAGGAGATCGGCCGGGCGCTGGTGATCAGCCCGCAGACCGCGCGCACGCACATCCAGCGGGTGATCCGCAAGCTGGGGGTGCACTCGAGGCTCGAGGCGGCCATGCTCGCGACGCAGTCGGGCATCGTCGAGGATCTCCCGGTCCCCGGCTCGCAGGCCGGCTCCGCGGGGCCCCTGCCCCTCGCCACCGGGTCGTCCGGCTGACGCTAGGCCGGCAGCAGGTACTCGACGTGGAGGACGGGCTCCGGCCCCGTGCCGTTGTACGACCAGGCGGTGCGCTGCGTCGGGGCTCCGTCGCCGGTGACGATCAACACCATGTGCCCGACTCCGCTCCACCCCGGCAGGCCGACGATCTCTTGGATCACAGGCGCGAGGTTGGCGGTCTGCTGGGCCGACCCGGCCTCCCCGGCCAGGGTCCACGGGTCGGGCGTCCACTGGACGTCGGCGTCGGTGCGCGGGCGGCTGGAGATGTTGAACGCGTTCGTCTTGAAGAGCTGCGGGTTCGTGGCCGACTGCCCCTCGATCACGAGGTTCACCGTGCTGCTGCTGGTGGTCTTGGTCGCGAACTGGACGTGCGCCTCGACGATCGTCGAGCCCACCGGGATCGCGACGTTGCGGAAGCGGACCCCGACCGTCTGGGCCGTGGCGTCGAACGCGAGCTGCAGGTCGCTGCTGCCTTTGTTGACCGCGCCCGACGTGTTCTCCTCGGCATCGTCTGCGCTGGCCACGACCGGGATGTCCAAGGCCACCGTGCCCTCGGGGTTCACGGTCACGATGACGTCGTCGCTGTGCTGCAGCGCCGTGTCGTCGGCGGTGAGTCGCAGGACGTAGGTGCCTGGCGCCGAGAACGTGACGGTGGTGCTCGACGCGGTCGCGTCGGAGAACGTGGCGGTCCCGGGGCCTGAGACCTTGGCCCACAGGGACGTGAGGGTCGATCCCGCGGGCAGCCCGTCATCGGTCACCGAGCCCGCCAGCGTGATGCCGGCGGGCAGGGTCACGGTGCGGTCGGGCCCGGCGTTCGCGATCGGAGCCTGGTTCCCCATCGACGGCAGCGACACCGCCAGCTCGTGCATCGTGCCGTCGTTCTCGTTGGGATTGGCGTTGTTGTCCTGGCCGCGGGCGACGACGTACATGTTCGTCACCGACGGGTTCGCGAACGACGGGGCGAGCACGACGTCCTCGGGGTGGCGGGGGTTGGCGACCGACAGGTCGATGCGGTTCAGCAACGTGCCGGACGTGGTGGTCTCGAGGATCATCTTCGTCGCCGGGTCGACGACGAGCAGGGTGCCGCGGACGGGATCGTACCCGAGCCCCTCGGATCCCTGGGCCCCGTACTGGGCGGTGTCGAACGACGTGACCACATCGTCGCCTTCGGGGGGCACGCCGTTGAAGACGCCGTCGAAGCCAGGCTCGATCCGGTAGACCTCACGCCCGGCACCGTCCGCCGTGTAGAGGTCACCGGTGCTCGTGTCGTACGCGACATCCTCGGGGTCGGTGTTGCCGAACGCGTCCGTCTCGACTGAGGCGACCACGACGTCGTCCGGGGTCCCGAAGTCGCCGTCATTGCCGGGGGCGAGGCGGGTCACCTCGTCCTTCATGTCGTCGCTGACGAACAGGTGCCCACTGCCCGGGTCCAGCGAGAGGCCGGTCGGCTCGTTCGTGAACCCGGGGAGCGGCGGCGTGAGATCGCCGGAGCCCGTCAGTGTTCCGTCGATGGCCAACTCGAAGACGTTCGCATCCTCGAAGATCGCCATCTCCTCGACCTCGGAGTCCGAGACGAGCAGGCGGCTGTTTGCCGCGTCCCACGTGATGCCGGAGGGGTCTGGGCTCGGCGGGTCCACGTCGGAGAGGGCCACCGTGCGAACGAGCGATGCGGTCACGGTCACGGCGCCCGCGGGCGGCGCGGCGGCCGTCATGGGCACGAGGAAGCCGCCGACGAGCACCGAGACGAGGGCGAGCCGGCCCGACGCGGGTCGTCGCCGTCCGTCACGGCACGCGTGAAGCACGAAGCCGCCTCGCCCGCTCACCATCGTGGTGGAGACGGTACCCGCGGAGGGTGGACGGCGGCAGCATGCAGGCTACGTAGGTCTCGTACGCAACCGTGGAATGAGACGGGCGGGCGCGGCTGTCGCACGGCTGAGGGGCGGGTGGCCCGGGTACGGTTATTACGCCCGGATGCGCATGAGTTCCGCGAGCGGGTCGGAGCAGGCTTGGCCGTCGACGCGGGGAAGCGTCCCGACGGGCGAGGGAGAGAGCGTGGCGACGGCGAGCATGGGCGGGATCCAGCGGGTGAGACGTGCCTTGATCGTGCATCGGCATCTGCTCTTCGCCGACGCGCTGACGCGCACGCTCGAGCGGATGGGGCTCGTCACCACCACCGTCACCGACCCCGAGGTCGCGGTCGACGCGGTCCTCGCATGCTCGCCACACGTCGCGCTGATCGAGGTGGGTCGTCGCGGCCGGACCGGGCTGTCGCTCGCGAGCCGGATCCGCGCGATCGATCCCGACACGCCCCTGATCGCCGTGGCTCCTTCGGCGGAGCCGGACGTGATCGTGGCGAGTCGCATGGCCGGGTTCCGGTCGGTCGTCTCGAACGACATGCCGCTTCCGCGCCTGCTCCGCGTGGTCGAGGGGGCGCTCGAGGACGCCGACCGGGCCGGTCGCCATCGGGGCCTCAGGAAGCGCCGGGACGACAGGGACCACCGGGACCACGAGGTCGCGTTCCGCGCCCGGCAGCTCACCGCTCGCGAGTGGGACGTGTTGGGGCTCCTCGTCGAGGGGGCGAGCGGTGATGACATCTGCGAGCGGCTCGGCCTGCGCGCCAATACCGTCCGCTCCCACGTGCAGAGCATCCTCACGAAGCTGCAGGTCCATTCCCGCCTCGAAGCCGCAGGCCTCGCGGTCCGGTGCGGGTTGGTGCCGTCGCGTACCGCCGACGCCAGTCGATGACCGCGTGACGAAGAGCCGCCTGCGTTCCTCGCGGTAAGGCGCGTACGCCGAGCGCCGGGTGCGGGGTCCCGACCGGTGTGCCTAGCCTGCTCCCAGCGGACGATCTCGAACTCGCGAGGGGGCTGAACCCATGGAGGATGAGGCGTTGATCGCGCGCGTCCTCCTCTTCGACGGGGAGGCGCTGTTCAGGCATTCGGTGCAACAGGTCCTCGATCTCGAGCCCGATCTGCACGTCGTGGCCGAGACGGACGATCCGTCCGCCGTCTCCGACGACGCGGCGAGGACCAAGCCGGACATCGCCCTGTTGGACGCCGACCTCGTGCGACCGGAGCTGGGGTCGCTCGTTCGGAGGGTCAAGGCCGTCGCCCCGATGTGCAAGGTGCTGGTGATCACCTCGAGCGAAGAGATGGGGCCGCTCGTCGAGGCACTCGAGGCGGGCGCGAGCGGCTACCTCACGAAGGACGCCTCGATCTGGGACCTGCTCGAGGCGGCCAGGAGCGTCGGCCGAGGCGACGTCGCGATCCCGCCGCAGATGGTTGGCGCGCTGCTCTCGGTGCTCGTCGGCCAGCGGGCCGTCGGGGGTGAATCGAGGGCCAAGCTGGCGAAGCTCACGAGGCGAGAGCGGGAGGTGCTGACGCTGCTCGGCGACGGCTACGACAAGGATGCGATCGCCGCCGCGCTCGTGATCAGCCCGCAGACCGCGAGGACGCACGTCCAGAACATCCTGTCGAAGCTCGGCATGCACTCGCAGCTCGAGGCTGCCGCGTTCGCCCGCACCGAGCCCGTGGCCCACGAGCTCGACGTGCAGCGGATCACGGCGGACGACGATTCTCCCAAAGGCCCGTTCCGGCTCGCGGGCTCCGATTGACCGAGAGGGTCCCGCTCGCGCCTCAGGCAGGCGGTTCAGTAGGCGCCGCGCCCGCGCACCACGGCCGGGATCGTCTTGAGGATGATCGAGAGGTCGAGCCCGAGGGACCACCTCGTCGCGTACCGGTGCTCGAGCCGGACGCGCTCGTCGTAGTCGACGTCGTTGCGGCCGTTGACGGTCCACAGCCCGGTCAGGCCCGGCCGGACGCTGAGCACGGCTGACAGCCGCTCACCGAAGTGCGGCATCTCCGAGGTGACGATCGGGCGCGGTCCGACGAGACTCATGTGTCCCACGAGCACGTTGAGGAACTGCGGGAGCTCGTCGAGGCTGTATCGCCGCAGCACCTGGCCCACCCGGGTGACCCTCGGGTCCTCGCGCAGCTTGCGGGTCCGGTGCCACTCCTCGGCCTTCCGGTGGTCGCGCTCGAGCTCCGCCCGCAGCCGCTCGTCGGCGTCGATGGCCATCGTACGGAGCTTGACGAGGCTGAACGGCGCGCCGTATCGGCCGACGCGCCGCTGGATGAAGATGGGGTTCCCGCGCGTCGCCGCCGCGTTCACCAGCACGAGGATCACGAGCAGCGGCGCGACGAGCACGATCGCGAGCGCCGACCCGACCAGGTCGAGCAGGCGCTTGAGCATCTGTGCGGCCCGCTGCCTGCCCGACCCCGCGGCCGAGTCGAACCACGCCCGCAAGGCGGCGGGGCTGATCGGCTCGATGTGCGCGATCTCACCCCGGCGTTCGCGCACGGCGCCGATGGATGGAGAAGTAGCCGGGTGTTCCATCGTCTCCTCGTTGGGTTCACCGCGAGCGCGAAGTTCGCGGCTCGCCCTGCGATGCACGCTATGTGGTGGGGGCGCTAGGCTCGACACACGATCGATGTATCTCCGCCTACGCAATCCCGACGTACGGATCGGCCAGCAGGCGGCTGACCGATGGGTGAGGCCCTGCTGCTAACGTCGCGAGCCGTCGAGCCGGGTCCAGGTGCATCCGGCGATGCCAGCAGGAGAGATGTCGTGCGTGACGAGGTCGTGGAGACGACGCGTGCGGAGCGTGGAGCGAGCGCCGTCGCCGAGCCGGCACCCGACCTGCGACCGGTCGAGGAGCCAGCCCCCGAGATCGATACCCCGGTCTTCGTGATCGGCACCGGGCGCTGCGGGACCACGGCGCTCATGGACCTGATCGCGTACCACGGTGCATTCGCCTGGCCCTCGCAGTACACGGCGAGGTGGCCCGGGCGGCCACGCCTTGCGGCCCTCTCACGCATCGTCGACCTGCCCCTCTTCAGTTCCCGGTGGAAGTTCGCCCGCTACATGCCGAAACACGCCGAGAACTACTCCGAGTGGGACGCGCGGTTCCCCGGCTTCGCCGAACCGTTCCGTGACCTCGTCGCGAGCGACGTCACGCCGCTCGTCAAGGAGCGCATCAGGGCGTCGGTCCGAGACATCACCCGGCACCAGGGCAAGCCGAGGTTCATCACGAAGTACACGGGCTGGTCCCGGATCGGGTTCGTGAAGGAGATCTTCCCCGACGCCAAGTTCATCCACATCGTGCGCGACGGCCGGGCGGTCGCGTACTCGTACACGACGATGCCCTGGTGGGATGGATGGGGAGGTGGCGAGCGATCGCGGTGGGCGCTGCCCGCGCCCATGCTCCGCGAGCTCGAGCGGTACGACCGTTCGTTCGTCGCGCTCGCCGCTCTGCAGTGGCGCATGCTGATCGACAACATCGCGGAGGCGAGCGCGACGCTTCCCGACGACGAGGTCCTGCTACTCCGCTACGAAGACATGGTGCGGGACCCCGTCACGTCCGCTCGTCGGTGCATCTCGTTCGCCGGCGCCGACACCGGCGACCGGCGATTCGGCGCGCACCTCGATCGGGCGGCCCGGCGCATCGTCGACCCCGAGACGAGGTCCTCGCCTCCCCCCTGGAAGCGGAACCTGAGCCCGGACGAGATCGGCATGATCGACGACCTCTGCGCGGAGCAGCTGCACCGCTACGCCTACTGAGGTTCGTCAACCGAGCATCGACGACAGCGCGGCGTGGTATCGCTCGGCGGCGGTCTCGAGCGTGTACCCGTCGAGGAACGCCGCCCGCCCGGCCTCGCCCATCGTCCGGCAACGCTCGGGGTGGTCGCGCAGGTCCTCGATGGCGGTCGCGAGGTCTTCCCCGTCGGGATCCACGATCGTGCCGCAGCCCGTCTCCTGAATCATCAGCCCGATCTCGCCCTGCGGGTCCAGGATGCCGATGATCGGGGTGCCGCTCGCGATCACCCCGTAGGCCTTGCTCGGCACGCTGATGCCAGTGTGCCCGCGCTCGAGGCAGACGACGGCGACGTCCGCGGCCGAGAGCATCTCGGACAGGCGGTCCATCGGCTGGTACGGCAGGAACTGCACGTTCCGCAGGCCGTGCTCGGCGACCAGCGCCTCGAGCCTCGGTCGCTGAGCGCCGTCCCCGACGAACTGGAACCAGACGTCGGTGTCCTGCAGGCGGCATGCGGCGTCGATCAGCGGCTCGAGCGTGTGCTTCTCGCCGAGCCGGCCCGCGTACTGCACGACGAACGCGCCCCCGGGGGCGTGTTCCTCGCGGAACGGGTTCCGCCCGTCGCGCATCGGCCGGACCCTGCGTTCGTCGGACCAGTTCGGGATCATCACGATCCGGCTGTGCAGGCGCGACGGCATCTTCCAGCGGATCAGGTCGCGCATGTCCCGGCCGATGACCACGATGACCGTGGCCCCCGTCAGCGTCAGGCGGAACGCCCGCCGCCAGGCCTGCGCGATCCAGGAATCCTCGGTCAACACGCCGAGGCTGATCGCGAACTCGGGGAACACGTCGTAGACGAGCAGCAGGTACGGGCGTCGCGTCGCCTTCGAGATCAGCCACGCCAACATGCCGACGAACGGCGGGTTCGTCGTCACCAGCATGCCCTCGTAGTCGTTGCGCCTCGCGACGAGCGCCCAGCTCACGGAGACCACGTAGCTGACGGCCGCCACCGCTTTCGAGACCAGGCCTCCCTTCTGGCTGCCGAGCGTAGGCACCCGCACGATCCTGACCCCTTCGTGGACCATCTCCCTGGGCACCGGGGTCTCGTCGTCGGTGCCCCAGCTCGGCTTCGCCGTGAGCACCGTGATCCGCCAGCCCAGCGCGGCAAGCCTCGTGGCGAGCTCCGTCATGTGCATGCCGGTCGAGATCATCTCGGGGTAGAAGTGCTCGCACAACAGCACGAGCCGCCTCGACGTGGGGGCGGCCGCGGTCCTGCGGCTGCGCGGCGCCGCCGACGTCGAGGCGTCGATCATCGCGTGTACCCGTACCGACGGGCGAGCCAGCCGGCCATCAGCCAGAACGTCCGTGCGTCGGCGTCGGAAAGCTTCTCGGTCCACTCCAGGTCCGGTCGTAGGCGCACGGGGCCGGCCAGCCGCATGCGGTTGCCCGCGACACGATGGCCGGGCGGGAACGCCGTCCCGTCGAGGAGCGCGCGGCCCAGCTCGCTCAGGTCCTCGCCGACGAGGGGAGAGAGACGCCCGAGAGTGCCGATCGGGTCCGAGACGAGCGCCTCGTAGGTGATCCGCACGGTGCCGTCGCCGTGTCGGGCGACGATGCCGCTCTCGACGTTCGCCTGGGCCCAATGCATGCTCGTCCGCCACGCGGCCGTCGACGACCGGGCGGAGGGCACCCCCGCCGTCACGTCCTTGTCGAGCGCCTTGCGCCTCGACCAGACGACCCCTCGCCCGTCGCGGACCAGATGGATCACCCGTACGTCGAGCGCCCCGATCGCGATCAGCGCGTACGTGCGGATCGGCTTCTTGGAGGAATCGAGGACGAATGGCTTGCCGCTCTCGTCGGCGATCGCGCGGTAGAGCGCCCCCGTCATCGTCGCGTACTCGGTGAACGTCGGCGACGGGCGGCGTTCCTCGATCAGGAGGCGGGGCCACAGCCGGTTGGATCGCTCGTACCCATCCTGCAGCTCGACGTAGCGCCGGACCGCGTCGCGGTCACCGACCTCGCCGGTCCACCGCTCCAGGACGGCCGTCCAGAACGGGCAGCGGTGGATCGGTTCGCCGCACGAGCATCGACGGTCGTCGTCAGGGATCCAGCCCGACCGGGGCAGCTTCTGCAGCGCCCCGACCCCTTCGATCAGGGGGTGGCCGCCCAGGGCGATGTCGAGCAGGGTCGAGCCGCTGCGCCCGGAGCCGATGATCGACAGGATCGCGGGCCGCGACGGTCGCGACGACGGTCGATGTGGATCGATCTCCGGGGCCGCTCGCTCCACCTCAGAGCTGCTCCTGTCGGAGCGCCGTGGCCCGGCTTCCCGAGGAGCGACGACGCCGGTCGACCGTGGGGGTTCTGCGGACCGAGGAGCCTCGCTTCCAGGCTCGTTGATCGCGACGCGAGACGATGACGCCGTTCAACACCCCCGCGACGATGCCGCCCGCGCGATCGAGCTCGTCCCGGGCCAGCGCGATGTCCTCCCAGCGGCTGTCGCGATCGGCCGCCACGAAGACGACGCCGTCGACGATGCGCGCGAGCACGAGCGGGTCGGGCGCTCGCAGGACCGGAGGGGCGTCGATCAGCACGATGTCGGCGTGGTTCGCCCAGGCCATCAGCAACGCCTGCATGCGCTCGCTCTGCAGCAGGTTGACCGGCTCGGTGTGCGGGGGCATCGCGCCGCTGGGCACGATCTGCAGGCCGGGAACGGCCGTGGCGCGGACCACTCGCAGGGGCGAGCCGCTCTCGGCGAGGGCCTCGCTCAGGCCGGGCTCACCCGTGACGCGGAACACCCGGTCGAGCCCGGGCTGGCGAAGGTCCGCGGAGACGATCGTGACCTGCTTGCCGATCTCGGCCAGCGCCGCACCGAGGTTGGCCACGATGGCCGTCTTGCCCTCGCCGCCCGCGGGGCTCGTGATCAGCAGCGTCCTGATGCCCGATCCAGCGGCCATGTCGAGCAGGCTCGTGCGCAGCCGCCGGTACGCGTCGGCAGTGATCGTGCGCCTCCCCTGCCCGACGACCAGGGCCTTGTCCAGCGTGTGCCGTCTGCGCTTGGGGATCGAGGCGAGCACGGGTGCGCCGAGGCCCTGCTCGAATTCCGTCGCCGAGCGCACCGTGTGACTGCCGCGCTCCAACACCAGCGCCAGCCCGACGCCCAGCCCCAGGCCAAGCAGCGCGCCGAGCGCGAGGTCGAAGGGGTGCCGAGGCGACGACGGATGAAGAGGCTCCGTCGCCGGGTCAACGACCTCGCCCGGATCGGTCGTGATGCTCAGCAGGCTGATCAACTGGTTCTGCACCGCCACGTACTCGTTGGTCAGGGAGGCTCGCTGGAACGACCCTGGCGGCAGGTTCCGCAGCTGTGCCGAGATCGACCTGATCCTCGCGCGGACCTCCTGCAGCTCGACGGTGAGAACCTCCGCCTGTTGCTGGACGACCCTGCCGGCCCGCTCCCGCCGGTACTGCAAGTAGGCGTCGCCGAACGCCTGCGCTCCCTGCATGGCGGCGGCGGCATCGGCGGCGGAGAACGTGATCGTGAGGAACTGCGTGCCGGTCACCATGTTGGCCGTCACGTCCTTGAGGAGCGCGTCGTTCGTCTCCGGCGACGCCATCAGCTCGGACGCCAGTGACGCGACCGCGGCCGACGTCGCGAGGTTCGTCTCGGTCTGGGAATCGATATCGGGCGGGCGGGCGATCGAGGTGAGGCTCGTCAGGGGCGGTCGCACGAGGATGCCGACCGACGACGTGTAGACCGGGGTTCTGGTGTACGTGTAGAGGGCCGACAACCCGATCATCGCGATCGTGACGGCTGCGATCAGCCATCGCCGTCGGTAGAACACCGCCGCGAGATCGCGCATGCCGGGCGTCGAGTCGAACCGAGACTCCTGGGTTGGCATCATCGTTGGTTCACATCCCTGCAGGTCGTCGATCGTTCCGGAACAACCCGGGCCGTCGGACGAACCGCGTGTGCCGGCCCTGAGCGCAACACGCCTGGACGCGGAGTCTATTCAGCCACGGCGTAGGGTTCGTCATCCATGGGTCGTAGGTTGGCTCACCCGCTTGCAGGAGGGCTCCGCACGCGCCGAGGGCAGACGGATCGGGGGCGGCGGGCCCCGTACCACATGCGCCGTACGGTTCGTCGCGCGGCTGACGGACGACCGAGCACGTCGCTGTCGCGGACAATCGCCTTCCCGTTCGACGACGTGAGGGAAGGGAGCGAGCCACCTCGTGGAGCATGTTCGTTCTCAGTCAACCCATCGATCCGTCGACGATTGGGTGTTCCGCGAACGCGTCCGCATGGCGATGGCGTGCTTCGCCGGCCTGTCGACGGCCGGGCTGACCTGGCTCGTCCTGCGTCACGAGCCGCTCCCGCTGCCCGATGCGCGCTCGGCGGCCCTTGCGACCGTCGCGTTCTGCCTGTTCGCGATCGTGGCGACGCTTTCCGTGCACAGCCTGCCGGCCCTGTCGTTCCCGTCGCTGTTCCTCGCGGTGACGTTCGTGTTCACCTGCAGCCCGCTGATCCTGTTCCTGCTTCGGGGCGACGAGGCGTTCGTCTCGTGGGAATGGGTCGACATGCCGAGCGTGCTCGCCGCGATGACCGTGATCGTGCTGGCGTACTCCGCGTTCCTGTTCGGCGCGATGCTCGTCCGAACCCCGACGCCCGTCACGATCCGGCCGGCACCGGTCGACGCGGGCCCGAGGGACACGTACGAGCTCCCGCTGCGGCAGGTGGGCCTCGCGCTCTATGTGATCGCGCTGCTCGTGATCGCCGGGTACACGCTCACCGGGGGGGCGCTCTCCCATGCGATCCAGGGTGGCTACTCGGAGTTCCACGGGGCCAAGCGCGCGGGGGAGGTCTCGCAGATCGTCGGAGCGTCGCTCTCGCGCCTGCTCCCGTGGTCCGTCCTTATCCTGGCGGCGGTCTCGCGCGATCGGCGCTCGCGCAAGCTCGTGCTGCTCCTGATGATCCCGGCGCTCGCGATCATGCTCGGAATCGGCGACCGCAGCGGCCCACTGGCGCTCATGGTCGTCGCGGCAACGGGCCTCTGGCTGCGGGGCGCACGCGTCGGATGGGGACGGGCCCTCGCCGTCGGCGTCGCCATCGCGTTCCTGATGCCGACCGTGCTCAACCTGCGCACGGTGCCGGTGGGGGAGTGGTCGCCCGACGTGTTCGAGGCGGCCGCGACCAACCAGATCGAGGCGACCAACACCTACCGGTCCGACCTGCTCGGAGGGTTCCTGCTGTCGACGTCGAGCAGCTACCAGACGCTGATGGCGACGGTGAAGGCGGTCCCCGACCAGGAGCGGTACCACTACGGGAGCGACTACCTGTCCTCGCTCGTCGTCGCGCTCCCGTTCCGCTCGGTGCTGTTCGGGCCGCTCGACATCGACCTCCGGTCGTTCCCGCCGAGCCAGTGGGTCCTGACTTACCTGCATCCCGGGCGGAACGCGGGCCCCGGCTTCCTGCAGCTGGCCGAGGCGTACCTGCAGTTCGGCGCCCTCGGCGTCCTCGTCCTGTACGTCGTGCTCGGCTGGGGGCTCGTTCGCCTCTGGCGCTCGGTGAGCGTGCACGCCCGGAACGTCCGGTTGCTGGCGCTGAGCCTGATCGTGATGTCCGAGACCTTGATCTGGGTCCGCAACTCCTCGGCGCTTGGCGTGCGCGCGCTCGCGTGGGGATGGCTCCTGGTGTACGTCGTGCCGGCGATCCTCGAGCGTACGCGCCGGCCCTCGGCCCGGGGGGCGGAGCGGCCGGCCCCCCTGCTCCGGGGGTCCGGGGCATGAGCGCGGGGCGCGGCGCGTCGGCCGTGCGCGTGCGCCGGCCGGGCGGGCACGAGCCAGCGGTCGCCGATGGCCGGAGGCCGCGGGTGATGTACGTGTTCGGGAGCCTCGAACGAGCGGGGGCACAGCTGCGGACCCTCGAAGTCTGTCGTGAGCTCGATCGACGCTACGGCGTCGACTTCGAGCTGTGTTCGATCGGTCTCGGCCCGGACGAGCTCGGCGACGACGTGGCGCGGCTCGGCGGCTCGTCGAGGGTCGTCTCGATGCGGTCACCACGGTTCCCGTTCGCGTTCTCGAAGATGCTGCGGGCCGGGCGGTTCGACGTGGTGAGCACCGAGCCTCAGCTGCTGAGCGGGCTCGTGGTGTGGCTGGCGGCGATGCACAGGGTGCCGACGAGGATCGTCACGATCCACAACACGATGGGGGAACCGGGCCAGGGGGCCACCTCGCCGATCGTGCGTCGGGTGCTGGCGAACCGGCTGTTCATCGCCGCGATGCGGCTGCTGATGACGCGCTACGCCACCCACGTCGTGGCCGTGTCGCGCAGCGCGCTCGACAGCGTGCTCCCCGGCCTGTGGGCCTCGAGGTGCGACACACGCGTCCTCTACAACGGCACGGCGACCGATCCCTTCGAGGCCTTCGCGGAGCGCGATCAGGTGCGCGAGGAGTTCGGCTGGCCCGCCGACGCCCGGATCGTCATCAACGTCGGCCGCTTCGTGGAGCAGAAGAACCACCGCACGATCCTGCGGGCGATGCGGGCGGTCCACGAGCGGGACGCGGCAGCGCGGCTGCTGCTGGTCGGAACAGGCGCGCTCCGTGAGGAGGTCGAGGGCCTGATCGACGAGCTGGGACTGCGCGACGTGTGCGCCCTGACGAGCGACCGGACCGATGTGCCCCGGCTGCTGCTCGCCTCCGACATCTTCTTCTTCCCCTCGTCGTGGGAGGGGCTGCCCGGCGCGCCGCTCGAGGCGCTCGCGGCGGGGCTGCCGCTCGTGGCGAGCGACATCCCCTCGATCCGGGAGATCGCTCCGTTCTTCGACGGCGCCGTCTTGACTGCGCCGTCGACCGACGCGCAGGCTCATGCCGAGCACATCGCGCACGCGCTCGGAGCGACGCACGACCGGGACGCGGCGCGACGGCGATTCGCGGCGACCCCCTTCGCGCTGGAGCACGCCGTCGACGCCTACCGGTCGCTCTATGGGCTCGGGGAACGGGGTGAGCGCGGTGCCGCCTGACGTGCGGTCGCAGGCCAGGCGGCTCGCGCTGCTGGGCTCGGGCGTGCTCGCGCTGCGCGCCGACGACGTGATCCTCGCCGCGTTCCCGCGGTCGGGGAGCACCTGGACGCGGCACCTGCTCTGCAACCTGATCAGCCTCAACGAGCTTGACGGGCGCGACGTCGAACCCATGCTCGACCGAACGATGCCCGCCTTGGGAGCGAACAACCTGTTCCGGCCATGGCCCCACCACACGATGCCGCGCGTGGTCAAGACCCACCACCGGTACACGCGGCTGTTCCGGTCGATACCGTCCGTCGGGCTGATCAGAGACCCCCGCGACGTGATGGTCTCGCGCTACCACCTGCTCGTCGACAAGCGTGGGGAGTCGAGCGAGTCCTTCGCCCGGTTCGTGCGAGACCCGCAGCACGGACTCGAGGGGTGGTTCCGGCACTACGCGTCGTGGCGAGACCGGTGGCGCCTCGCCCTGCGGTACGAGGATATGCTCGCCGACCCCCAGGGCGAGTTCGGCCGGCTGCTCGAGGCGATCGGGGCCACGTGGACCGAGAGCGGGCTGCGCGAAGCGATCGACCGGTCGAGCTTCACGAGCCTGCAGCGCGCGGAGAAGGAGCGCAAGCCGTCGGCCGAGGGCCACGGGCTGTTCTTCCGGTCGGGGTCGGCCGGGCAGTGGCGCGAATACTTCGACGCCGCCGACCTCGACTACCACGACGCGCTCGCCGCGAGGTACGACGTGTCCGTCTACGCGACCGACCAGCCATGATCGAGACCGGTGCCCCCACGGTGCTTTACACCTCCGCGGACTTCGACGGTCAGGGAGGGGCGCTGCGCTGCCTGATGGACATGGGCAACGAGATCGGCGCGTGGGGCTACCGCCCGATGCTGGCGCTGTCCGACCGCCAGCAGGGCGGCCCCGCCCAGGCGAACGGCGCGCTCCCGACCTTCCGGCTCTCCCTGCCGCGGCCCCAGCGTGGCCGGTCGGCGGCCGACTACGTCCGCGACGTCCTGGAGACGGCGCGCAGCGCCCGCCGGCTCGCGAGGCTCATCCGCCGCGAGCACGTTGCGCTCGTGCACGTCAACGAGATCCTCGACGTGTACGGCGGCATCGCCGCGAAGATCGCGCGGGTGCCGTGCGTGTGGCACGTACGCGCCGACATCTCGGGGTGGCCCCGGCCGCTGCGCGCGGTGCTGCCGCGCGTCGTGAGCGCGCTCTCGAGCGAGGTCGTCGTCGTATCGGAGTCGGTGCGCCAGCTCGTGTTCGCCGATCACGGCCTCGACACGCGCAAGGTGTCGGTGATCCACGATCCGGGGCCCGACCCCCACACGTTCCGCCCCGACGTCGACGGCGGGGCGGTCCGGCGCGAGCTGGGGATCGACCCCGATGCACCGGTCGTCGTGCTCGTCGCGAAGATGGTTGAGCCCAAGGGCCACGAGGTGCTCCTCCGGGCGGCGCCCGAGGTGCTCGCGTCGTTCCCGGCCACCCGCTTCGTGATCGTCGGGGGCGACCTCGACGGCGAGCACCATCGGCGCTACGCGCGGCGCATACGGTCGTTGCCGGCCGAGCTCGGTGTCGACCACGCCGTGATCTTCACCGGGTACCGCGGCGACGTGGCGCAGGTCATGGCCGCGGCCGACATCGTCACGCACTGCTCGACGCACCCCGATCCCTTCCCCGGCACGGTGCTCCAGGGCATGGCCCTCGGCAAGGTCGTGATCGCCTCGGATCTGGGCGGTCCGAACGAGCAGATCGAGCCGGGTCGGTCGGGCCTGCTCGTTCCTGCGGGGGACCCGGCCGCGCTCGCGAGCGCGATCCTTTCGCTGCTCGACGACCCCGAGCGGCGCGCGTCGATCGGTCGTGCGGCGGGCGAGCGGGTGCGCTCGACGTTCACGGCCGACGACTTCTACCGGCGGCTCGCCGACAGCTACGCCCACGCGATCGGGGGCTGCCGATGGTGACCGAGAGCGACGAGCGCGCGCGTGCGGCCACTTCGATGCTCGTGGGCTCGCCCCGGCACGCGCTGCGGCGGGCGATCATGATGCATCCCGCGCTCTACCTGCCGCTGGCGAGATGGAAGCGGGCGGAGTCGGCGCTCGACGGCGAGACGGCGTTCGTGCTCGACGGCCTCGAGCGATCGGCGAACACCTTCGCGGTGCTCGCGTTCCAGCTGGCGCAGAACGACCACGTCCGCACGGCCCACCACATGCACGCGGCCGCCCCCTTGATCGAGGCCGCCCGCCGAGGGATGCCGACGCTGATCACCGTCCGCGAGCCGGAGGGCACGATCGTGTCGTCGATGATGCGCCAGCCGCGCGTCACGCCGCGGCAGTGGCTCAAGACCTACGCGGCCTTCTACGAGCGGCTCCTGCCGCACCGGGACCGGTTCGTCGTCGCCACGTTCGACGAGGTGACCACCGACTTCGGCGGGGTCGTCGCGCGGGTCAACGATCGGTTCGGCACCCGCTTCCGCAGGTTCGACCACTCCGACCGGCAGGTCCGCGCCGTGTTCGCTCTGATCGACGAGCGCGCCGCGGGACCGCCGTGGCAGCCGTCGCTCAACCGCTTCGCGTCCGGGTTCATCAGCGCCGACGAGTACTTCCTGGCGACGCGCGAGCTGCGCCGATCCGATGGCGCCGGGGTCCACCACGCGTTGGAGCACCGCGTCGGGCGGCCGTCGTCCCAGCGCGAGTCCGCGAAGCCGACGATGCGCGCGCGGTACCGGGCGCCTGCGCTCGCCGGCCTGAGAGCCAGGGCCGGATCGGCCTACGGGGACTTCGTCGCGTGACGCGCCGTCCTGCGCCCGACGTACAGGACCTACGCTGCGGAACGCGTGCCACGAGCGACGCCGAGCCCTACGGTGGGGAACCCCGCCGCGATGCGGCCTGGACCCCGAGGATCGCGTGGATATCGTGACGGTCGAGCAGCACAACCTCAGTCGCGCCGCTTCCGTCGCGCGACGCCCGATGCTCGTCGAGGTGATGGGCCCGGCTGCGTCGGGCAAGACGACGCTGACCCGTTGGCTCAGCGCGCAGAACCCCCGGATCCGTGCCGGCATGGGCATCGGCAAGCTCGGTCATGTTGGCCCGGCCGCTCGAACGATCGGGGGGCTCGTGCCGACCTGGGCCCGCCATCATCGCGACGACCGGTGGCTCGATCGCCGGGAGATGCGTTCGATCGCCCGGCTGGAGACCTGGTCGCGGGCGCTCGACCGCGGGAAGACCCCCGATGCCGACGCGATCGTCTTCGATCACGGGCCGCTGTACCGGCTCGCCCGCCTGCGCGAGTTCGGGCCCTCGCTCACCCGCAGCGCGTCGTTCCGCGACTGGTGGCGGCGCTCCCACCGGTACTGGATCGACGCGCTCGACGTCGTGGTCTGGCTCGAGGCGCCCGATGAGGTGCTGCTCGAGCGCGTCGATCGACGCGGGCACTGGTACCTCAGTACCGAGCCCGACGCCGGCGTCAAGCAGGAGTTCCTCGCGCGCTACCGCCGCGCGTTCGAGGAGGTGCTCGAGCCCGCCGGCGCGTCGTCACCGTCGATCCTCAGGGTCCGGTCGGATCGCCACACGACCGAGCAGATCGCCGAGCAGGTCCTGGCGACCCTCGCCGCCGCCGAGCGGGTGGTCGCGCGATGACGCCGCATGCCGTCAAGCGGCTCGTGAAGTCGGTATCGAACGTGCACCGTCCTGACGGGCAGCCCAACGTGCTGCTCTTCTCGATGCCGCGCAGTGGCAGCACGTGGCTGATGGAGCTCATCTGGACCCAGCCGGGGTTCAAATACTGCAACCAGCCGTTGAGCCTCATCAACCCCCGGGTGCGCAGCGAGCTCGGCATCAACGGGTGGGGCGAGCTCTACGACGAAGCGACCCTCCCGACGCTCGAGCGGTACTTCGACGACATCAGCGCCGGCCGGGTGCGCTTCGCGAACCCGAACCCGCTGCGAGGTCATTACCGGCCCGTCACGCACCGGATCGTGTTCAAGGAGATCCACGGCCTTGCCGACCGCGTCGGCTGGTTCCGCGACCGGTTCAACGCGCGGGTCGCGTTCTTGGTGCGCCATCCGGTCGCCGTGGCGATCTCGTCCGAGCGCTTCCCGCTGCTCGGCACGTTCTTGACGACGTCGTTCCGCGACCATTTCTCGTCGGAGCAGATCGCCTTCGCGAATCGCGTCGCCGCCGACGGCAGTCACGTGGAGCGGGGCGTGCTCGCGTGGTGCCTGCAGAACGCCGTGCCACTGCGCGAGATGACCGACGACTGGGCGTTCGTCACCTACGAGCAGCTCGTGATCGATCCCGAGCCGGTCGTCCGGGAGCTCGCCAACAAGCTCGAACTGCCCGAACCCGAGCGCATGACGCACGCGCTCACGGTGCCGTCGGTCAACGTCAGGACGAAGTCGACCGAGCAGACGCGCCAACTGCTGTACGAGGAGAGCGCGGAGCGACGGCCGGATTTGGTCGAGAAGTGGCAGCAGCAGGTCGACGCCTCGGAGGAAGCGCGCGCGATGCGAGCGCTCGAGGTCTTCGACATCGACGTGTACCAAGCGCGTGACGTGCTGCCCGCGACGTGGGCGTGGCTGCCGCAGCAGTCGCGCCGGCACGAGCTGGCGCATGGGACCGGGGGGTAGCCGGATGCAGGCCTTCCCGATGGAGCGCGACCCCCGGGACGCGGCGACCCCCGAAGCCCCCGGGGGGGCCGCCGACCTCGCCGAGGCGCTCGACCTTGTCGAGACGCTGTGCTTCGAGCTCGCCGCCGAGGGCGTCGTCTACTGCCACTGGAAGAGCAACGACCTGCTGGGGCGGGCGCTCTGCGGCGAGAGCGACCTCGACCTGCTCGTGCGCCGGCAGGACGCCGAGCGATTCGAGGAGACGATCCACCGGCTTGGGTTCCGCGACGTCGAGGCTCCCCCGTTGCGACGGGTGCCGGGGGTCTTCCACTCCTACGGGCTCGATGCGCCCTCGGGGCGGCTCGTGCACATCCACGCGCACTACGAGCTGATCCTCGGCGACGATACGACGAAGAACTACCGGCTCCCGATCGAGGATGCGTACCTGGCCTCGGCCGAGCAGGGCCCGTGGATGCCGGTGCCCTCACCCGAGCACGAGTTCATCGTCTTCGTGCTGCGCATGGTGCTCAAGCACGCCACGTGGGACGCGATCGTGTCCGCCAAGGGTCGGCTCTCCGACGCGGAGGTCGCCGAGCTCGGGTACCTGACGGAACGAGCCGACCTGCATCGGGGGGGAGCGATCTTGCACGAGCACCTGCCCATGGTCGACGGCGCGCTCTTCGACCGCTGCCTGTGGTCGCTGCGCCCGGGCACCTCGCGGTGGTTCAGCATCCGCACGGCCCATCGCGTCGAGCGGGCGCTCTCGCCGTACGCGCGACGCCGGCACGGCGCCGACTCGGTGGTCAGGCTCTGGCGGCGTTGCCGGATCGTGGTTCGGCGCCACCTGCTGCGCCGCCGGCCGCCCCGAGGAGGGCTCGTGGCCGGCGGCGCCGTCGTCGCCGTAGTCGGGGGCGACGGGGCGGGCAAGTCGACGGCCGTCGCCGAGCTCTCCGGGTGGCTCTCGGGGCACGTCGCCACGACCACCGTGCACCTCGGCAAGCCACGCCGCTCGGTGACGTCGTCGATCGTCCAGGGCCTGTGGCGGGGGAGCGCGCGCGGGGTGGTCCGCGGACCGTCGGTCTCGGGCGCCACGCTCGCCGCGTCGGACGGGACCTCGATGACGCTACGGGGCAGGATGCGGCTGGTCCGGCAGGTCACCGTGGCGCGTGACCGGTACCTGGAGAGCCGTCGCGCGCACCGCGCGGCCGCGCGAGGTTCGATCGTGATCGCCGACCGCTACCCCGTGCCCGAGATCCGGCTGATGGACGGGCCACTCGCCTCGAAGATGCTGACGACCCCCGGCGCCGGCCGCGCGGTCGGGTTCCTCGCTCGCCTCGAGCGGCGCTACTACGAGCGGATCCGCGATCCGGACGTCCTGATCGTGCTGCGGGTCTCGCCTCAGGTGGCGGTGGAGCGCAGGCGTGGGATCGACGACGAGGACGTGGTGCGCCGGCGGAGCGAGGAGATCCGCGACGTCGACTGGCACAGGATCTCGGCGATCGTGATCGATGCCGACCGACCGGAGCACGAGGTCCTGGCCGAGGTCAGGTCGGCGCTCTGGTCCAGGCTCTGAATGGGGGCCCAGCACACCGCCGCGCGCCTGAGGACCCGTCTGCTGGCGGACGGGAGCCTCACCAAGAAGGCGTCGCTGAATTCGTTCGCCCAGGCTCTGAACGCCGGCTCCCGCGCGGTCGTGGGCTTCGTGGTGAACCCGATCCTCGTGCGCTACCTCGGCGACGTCTCGTTCGGGGAGTGGCAGGTGCTGTACCGACTGGTCGGACAGACGAACCCCGCCGGCGGGCGGCCGAGTGAGGCGCTCAAGTGGTTCATCGCGCACCGGCAGTCCTCCGACGACCTGCATGCCAAGCGGGAAGCGGTCGGAAGCTCGATCGTGGTGTGGCTGATCTTCCTGCCCTTCCTGGTCGTGATCGGCGGGGTCGTGGCGTGGTTCGCCCCCGTGTGGCTCGACGTGACGCCCGCCGACCAGGGCCAGGTGCGCCTGGCCGGGGCCGTGCTCGTGCTCGGCATCGTCGTGATGGGCCTCGCGAACATCCCGTGGGCGGCGCTCACCGGCCAGAACCTCGGTTACAAGCGCATGGGCATGACTTCGGGCATCGAGTTCCTCGGCGGCGGACTGATGATCGCCGCCGCGGTGCTCGGGGCGGCGCTCGTCGGCCTGGCCGCCGCGACCGTCACGACGATCGTGCTGAGCGGTTTGCTCTACCTGTGGTTGGCCCACAAGTACATCCCGTGGTTCGGAGTCGCGAAGCCCGATCTCGCGGCGACGCGAAGGTTCCTGGGGCTGAGCTGGTGGTTCCTGCTGTGGAACGTGGTGACGAGGATCACGATGGGTGGCGACGTGATCGTGCTCGGCATCGCGGGGTCGGCATCCGACGCAGCCAGCTACTCGTTGACCCGGTTCATCCCGCTCACGATCACGGCGACGGTCGCCAGCATGATCTTCGGCATGGCGCCCGGGCTCGGCGGGGTGATAGGCGCCGGCGAGCTCGCCCGGGCCAAGCGGGTGCGGAGCGAGACGATGTCGATCGCCTGGCTCATGGCGGCGGTCGCCGGCGCCGGCGTCCTGCTGTGGGAGCGGTCGTTCCTCGACCTGTGGGTCGGGGCCCGCTTCTACCCCGGCATGCTCGCGACCCTGCTGATCGTCGTGATGGTGCTGCAGCTCACGCTGATCCGGGTGGACTCCAACATCATCGACCTCACGCTGAACATCCGGACGAAGGTGCTGCTGGGGCTGGTGGCGGCCGGTCTGTCGATCGCCTTCGCGTGGGTCCTGGTCTCGCGCGGCATGGGCATCGCCGGCGTCGCGGCGGGCTTCATCGCTGGGCGCGTCGTGCAGAGCGTCGCCTATCCCGTGATGCTCGGCCGCATGCTCGAGATCCCCCCGGCCTCGCAGCTGCGCGGACTGGGCCGTGCCGGCATCGTCACCGCGGCCCTGTTCGCGGTCGCCGCCGGCCTCGGGGAGGTGGTCGGCGTGGATTCCTGGGCCGGCCTGGTCCTCGTGACGGCCATCTCGGGTCCCCTGCTCCTCGCGGTGGCGGTCGTCGGCGGCCTCTCCAAGACCCAGCGTGTCTGGCTGTGGAACCGGACCGTTCGGGTGGTGAAGCTGCGGTGAGGAGCGAGCCGTGACGGCCGTGCCCAAGCGCCTGCTCCAGGACCAGCGCCTGCGCAACCTCGTGCCGGCGCGCAGCAAGGCCGCCTTCGCGGAGAACCGAGTGCGCCTGTCGCGCGTCGCGCGCCGCAGCGACCTGCGCAACGTCTACCACTGCTGCGTGCACAAGACGGGGAGCCAGTGGATCCGCAAGGCGCTGGCCGACCCCGACGTCTACCGTGCCACCGGACTCCGGACGTACGCGTACCAGCCGCGGCAGTCCGACGCGCTCAGGAACCGGCGCTACCCCCAGGTGCGCTTCGACCGAGCGTTCCCCGCGCACCGCATCGTCTCGCCCCTGTACATCACGCACGAGGCGTTCGAGGCGATGCCCAAGCCCGATCCGTGGCGCGCGTTCTTCGTCGCTCGGGACCCGCGCGACGTGGTCGTGAGCTGGTACTTCTCGACGATCGCCTCACACCCGACCGGCAACAACCCCGGCATGCTGCGTACCCGCGACCACCTGCTGGCGCTCGACGAGGAACAGGGGCTCGTCTTCAGCATCGGTTTCCTCGCCGAGTACGGCCTGTTCGAGGCGCTCGGGAGCTGGGCAGAGGTCGACGACCCCCGGGTGCTGGTGCTGCGCTACGAGGACCTGATCGGCGGGAGCGCCGAACGCTGGTGGGGCCGACTCTTCGATCACTGCGACGTCGCGTTGCACGAGGAGCGGCGCCGGACGCTGCTCGAGCGTTACAGCTTCCGCTCGCTGTCGGGACGCGACCCCGGCAACGAGGACACCGGCTCGAAGCTGCGCAAGGGCGTCGCGGGGGACTGGCGCAACCACTTCACGTCCGAGGTCAGGGACGCGTTCGACCGCGAGGCGTCGGACGTCGTGGACCGCCTCGGGTACGGGGAGCGGCCGGCCTCGGCGTGAGCCCGGCCACGTGCAGACCGACTGATAGCGTGCCTCAGCGATGACTTCCCTTCGCCCAGCCATCTCGCCGACGCAGGACCGGCTCGTCGATACGCTGCTCTGGGCGCTCACGTTCGCCTCGGCGGGGCTCACGCTGTGGCTCTCCCTCGGTCCCGTTCCGCCCGGCGCGAGCGCGTTCCCGGCCGCGGATAAGGTCTTCCACGGCGTGGCCTACTTCGTCACCACGCTGCTGTTCCTGTTCGCGGCGGTATGGCGTCCCGGCCGTGGCCCCGGGCCGCTCGCGCGGTTCGGCCCCCTCGTGCTGGTCGCCGTGATCGGCGCGGGTCTGCTCGTCGAGTACCTGCAGGGCGCTCTCACGACGCGACGGGGAGCCGAGCTGGGCGACTGGGTCGCCGACATGGCCGGGGTCCTAGGCGCCGCCCTCGTGCACTGGCTCGTTCGTCGGTTCACGAGCGAGTCCGTGGCGCACGCCGACGAG